>NZ_JBEYZW010000028.1:0-83429 GCF_040646215.1 Streptomyces sp. NPDC046215
CACCGGGTAGCGCTTGCCGGGGTTGTCCGCGTAGTCGCGCGGCAGCAGGATCCGGATGCGGTGCTCACCGGCGACCTCCGGAGTGGTCACGGTGATCACGAAGTTGGTGGCGGAGCCGGTGGCGGCGCCCACCTGGGTCAGGCCGAAGCCGTCGGCCGTCTTCGGCGGGCGCGGGGCCGGCTCCTCGGCGTGCGCGGAGGGTGCGCCCCAGAGCAGGAACGCGGCGGCCACGACGGCTCCCACCGCCTTCACGCGCAGGAGCCGGGCGGGCAGGGCTGATCTCATCGGGTGTCCTCGGGGTGGGCTGGGTGCCGGGGGACGGGCGGTGCGGCCGGTCACCGAAAATCTCATCGCAGCACTCCGCGTGACGCCATACGGGACGGGTGGCGCACGTGGGCCGTTGGCGCACGTGCGCCACCCGCCCAGTAGGCTCCGGTGGCCGGGCGGGCCGGCACCGGTACGGGGAGGGGAAGCCGTGCACGACGTGTTGGACCCGGACTCCGACCGCGGGCGGGTCTACCGGTCGCTGGTCGGCCATCCGCGCGAGCCCGTGGGCCGGTTGGCGGCCCGGGCCGGGCTGAGCGAGACCGCCGTGCGGGCGGTGCTCAAGGAACTCGCCGCCGCCGACATCGTCACGACGGCGGATCCGGACGCCGAGGACGCGTCCTGGGAGGCGGCACCGCCCGGCCAGGTGGTCGAGGCGCTGCGGCAACGCGACGCCGCCCTGTGGACGGCCCTGCGGCAGACCGGGGCGGAGCTGGAACGGCTCTACCGTTTCGCCAGGAGGGACACCGGTCACTACGGCGCGCTCGAAGTCGTCGAGGACGCCGCGCGCGTCCTGGCCGTCAGCCGGCAGCTCCAGCAGTCGGCGCGCCATCAAGTCCGCGTCATCGACGTGCCGCCGTACTCCGGAACGTCCGACTATTACTCGGAACAGGAAGTGCTGCAGCGCGAGCGCATGGCCGCCGGAGTCGTCTACCGCGCCATCTACCACGGGTCCGCGTTCGACGACCCCGTCTCCTGGCCCAACATGGCGCGCATGATCGAGGCCGGGGAGCAGGCGCGGACCCTGGACGACCCGCCGATGAAGCTCGCGATCGGCGACGACGAGCTGGCGGTGGTCACCCTCGCCGCCGACGACCGGCCCGGTGTCGTCTCCCTCCTGATCCGTCCGTCCAGCCTGTTCCAGGCGCTGTCCAACGTCTTCGAGTCCCTGTGGAGGCTCGCCGTTCCGGTGTCGGCGACGGGCATCGGCACCCAGATCGACGCCCGGGACCGGCAGATCCTCACGCTCATGGCCAGTGGCGCGACCGACGACGCGATCGCCCGGCGCCTGGGCCTGGGGCGCCGCACCGTCGTGCGCCGCGTCTCCGCCCTCCTGGCCATGCTGGGCGCCACGACCCGCTTCCAGGCGGGGGTCCAGGCGGCCCGGCGCGGCTGGCTCTGAGAGCGGCGCACCGGTTCGTTCACCGGTTCGCCCACCGGTTTGTCCTTCCGACCCCGGTGCACCTTCCCGGAGAGCCGCCAAGATGGTGCTATGTGGGGCCCTTGGGGAGACCGGCGTCCGGGATGGGTACTGGCGGGGCTGGCCGCCGCGTCGGCCGCTGTCGCGGCCGTGGCCTGGAGGATCTCGGACAACGAGACGGCGGAGTTCGTGGTGGGCGCCGTCTCCATGGTGTCCGGGGTCGCGGCGGTGTGGCTGGCGTGGGCCGGCTTGCGCGGCGTGAACCGGGCGAAGCCGACGGCGGCGGCGATGGCGGACGAGATCGCCGTGGCGGTGCGCCGTCGCTGGGAGGCCGAGGTGGAGCTGCGGCGGGTGAACGACCCGTACACGATCCCGGTGAGCTGGGAGCCGGCCGACGCGGCCCTGGTCCCGGACTGGTCGTCGCTGCGGCGGACCGCCGGTTCGGCGGGCTGGCCGGTGCCGGACCGGTCGCGGTGGGCGGCCGGGCCGGGCGCGCTGGCCGGCAGCGGCGACAGCATCGCCGAGGTGCTCGGCCGGGTGCCGAGCGGCCGGCTGCTGATCCTCGGCGAACCGGGCGCCGGCAAGACCATCCTGGCCGTCCGGCTGGTGCTGGACCTGCTGGCCCGGCGTGCCCCGGGCGGGCCGGTGCCGGTGCTGGTACCCCTGGCCTCCTGGAACCCGCAACGCGAGCACCTGTGGAGCTGGTTGGAGCGGCGCCTGTGCCTGGACCACTCGGCGCTGCGGGCCCACGCGCCCGGGGCCCGGGGCACGAGCTGGGCCCGGGCCCTGTGGGACGCGGGCCTGTTCCTGCCGGTGCTCGACGGCCTGGACGAGATCACCGGGCCGGCCCGGTCCCTGGCGATCGCCGGGCTGAACGAGGCGCTGCGGCCGGGGGTCGGGCTGGTGGTGACGGCCCGGACGGGCCCGTACCGGGCGGCGGTGGGCGCCGACGACCACGGGTCCGGCGGCGTACAGCTCTCCGGTGCCGCCGGCATCCGGCTGCGTCCTCTCGACGCCGGTGTGGTGGCCCACTACCTGCGGGCGGCGGCGGGCGGGCCTGCGCGCCGGGCGCTGTGGGGTCCGGTCCTCGCGTCCCTGGCCGACCCGGCACACCCGTTGGGGCAGACGCTGACCACGCCGCTGATGGCCGGCCTGGCGCGGGTGGTGTACGGCCCGCGTCCCGGCGAGCCGGCCACCGGTCTGCCCGACCCCGGCGAACTCCTCGGCGCCGGGCTCGACAGCCGGGACGCGGTCGAGCGGCACCTGTTCGACGGGTTCCTCCCGGCGGTCTACCGGCCGCACCCGGACCCGGCGTTCCGCTGCCCGTGGCGGCCCGCCGACGCCGAGCGCTGGCTGGTCTTCCTCGCCGGTCACCTGGAGTACCGCGCGGGGGGCACCACCGATCTGGCGTGGTGGCAGCTGCACAGCGCGGCTCCCCGTTCCCTCGCCGGCTCCGGGGCCGGGGCTCTGGCCGGGGTTGCGGGCGGGATCCTCGTCGGGCTCCTGCTCGGACCGGTGGTCGGGCTCTGGTTCGGGTTGCTGTTCGGGTTCACGTTCGGCGTCCCGGCGGTGTTCATGGGGGTCCCGAACAGACCCGCGCAGGGCCTGCGCTGGTCCCCCACCCGGGGCGGGCTCGTGGCGGGGGTCGTGGCCGGACTCGCGGGCGGGCTCACGGCCGGACTCGTGGCCGGGTTCTCGGTGGGGCCCGTGGCCGGAGTCGGCGGCGGGCTCGGGCTCGGCCTGGCGGCCGGGCTCGGGGCCACGCTCGTGGGCGGACTCGGTCCCCGCCTGCTGGAGCCGGCGAAGGCCGCCGACCCGCACACCGTTCTCGGCCTCGACCGCAGCGCCTTCCGCAACATCGTGCTCGCGTTCGTCCTCACCGGCGGGGCCATGGGCCGGCTCGCGGGCTGGCTCGCGGACGGGTCCGCGGCCGAGTCCGCGAGCGGGATCATGATCCAGGTCACGGTCGGGCTCGCCGGCGGTCTGGTGGCCGGGCTCGCGGCCGGGCTGGTGGGCGGGCTCGCCCCCGGGCTGGCGGCCGGCCTCCCCGCCGGCCTCGCGTGCGGGCTCGTCGGCGGGCTCGTGCCGGGCTCCACCTACGAGTTGGTGCCGGGGTTCGCGGGCGGGCTCGCGGGCGGACTCGCCGGAGGACTCGCGGCGGGCCTGGCGGCCGGGCTGTCGCAGACGGCGTGGGGACGGTACACCGCCGCCCGGACCTGGCTGGCGCTGCGCACCCGGCTGCCCTGGCGCCTGGCGGGCTTCCTCGCGGACGCGCACCAGCGGCGGGGCGTGCTGCGGCAGGCCGGCGCGTCCTACCAGTTCCGCCACGCCGAGCTGCAACGGCACCTCGCCGAAAGGGCCGGCCCGCGGGCTTAGCGGGGATCGCACGGGAGCGGGGGCCGACTGACGGCCGGAGTCCGGCTGAGGGCCGGGATACGGCTGAGGGCCGGGATCCGGCTGGGGGCCGGGGCCCGCCCACCGGGGCCGCCGCGGCTGCCGTGGTGGGGCCGCGCCGTGCCGGGAGGCGGCCCGCGCACCTGACGGTGCATTAGGCCACTCGCCAACGGGGCGGCCGGGCCGAACGCGCCCGGTGCCGAGCGCTCGACTCCCCCACCCGCCTCTCCGGCACATCTCCGGCACATCTCCGGCACGGGACGCTAGCTCAGCGTCTTCAGCGCCGCCGCGTCGTACGGCTTCAGCTCCCCGACCCGGCCCGCCAGGACCTTCGCCGCCCACTGCGGGTCCTGGAGCAGGGCGCGGCCGACGGCGACCAGGTCGAACTCGTCGCGCTCCAGCCGGTCGAGGAGGTTGTCGATGCTGCCGATCGCGGCGCCCTCACCCGCGAACGCGCGGAGGAAGTCGCCGTCGAGGCCGACCGAGCCGACGGTGATGGTCGGCCTGCCGGTGAGCTTCTTCGTCCAGCCCGCCAGGTTCAGGTCCGAGTCCGCGAACTCCGGGAGCCAGTAGCGGCGGGTGGAGGCGTGGAAGGCGTCGACGCCTGCCGCGGCCAGCGGGGCCAGGACCGCCTCCAGCTCCTCCGGGGTCCGGGCGAGCCTGGCGTCGTAGGCTTCCTGCTTCCACTGCGAGTAGCGGAAGATCACCGGGAAGCCGGGCGAGACGGCCTCGCGGACCGCGGCCACGACCTCGGCCGCGAACTTCGTGCGGGCCACGAGGCCGCCGCCGTAGGCATCGGTACGACGGTTCGTCCCCGCCCACAGGAACTGGTCGATGAGATAGCCGTGGGCGCCGTGCAGTTCGACGCCGTCGAAGCCGATCCGCTCCGCGTCCGCGGCGGCCTGCGCGAAAGCGCCGATGACATCGTCCAGGTCCTTGCGGGTCATCGCCTTGCCGGCGCCCTCGGTGCCGTCCACGCGGATGCCGGAGGGACCGACGGCGGGGGCGTCCGCGTAGGGTGCGTCACCCTGCTTGCGCACCATGCCGATGTGCCACAGCTGCGGGACGATCGTGCCGCCCGCCGCGTGCACGGCCTCGGCGACCTTCGCCCACCCCGCCAGCTGTTCCTCGCCGTGGAACCGCGGCACCCGGTCGCTCTGCCCGGCCGACTCGTGGCCGACATAGGTCCCCTCGGTGACGATCAGGCCCACGCCCGCGGCGGCGCGGCGGGCGTAATACGACCGCACATCCTCACCGGGGACGCCCCCCGGGGAGAACATGCGCGTCATCGGCGCCATCACGATGCGGTTCGGGACGGTCAGGCCGTTCAGCGCGACGGGCCGGGAGAGGATCCCGGCCGCGCGGGAGGCGGAGGACGCGGTGGCGGTCACGGTGGTGCTCCTCGCAGTACTTAAAGACCTTGATGGTTAATGACTCAAACAACAAGACGGTAGATATAAATATTTTAGATTGTCAAGCTTTCTGGCGTACGCCGCTCGCGGCAGCCCGAAGGGGCCTGATCGACGACCGAGGACCCGCATGAACGTCCCCCCCTGCCACCCCGCGCGCGATCACTCCCTCGGCCGACCACGTCACCGTCTCCCCGAACGCGACGATGACCGGCCCGGCGGCCCCCCGCCGTGGCACCCGCGAACCGCCCCGGGCCCGGTGACCGCCACTGCCGCGCACCCGAGCCGACCGTCCTCCCCGACGGGACGTTATCGGCCACCTCGGACCCGGCACAGCCACGTCAACAGACGCGGCAGCTCCGCCCCGGCTTGTTCGACATAGCAGGTCATCGCCGGTATAGCGGGCGTGATCACCGTCTCTGGCCGCCCTTCGCCGATCCCGCGGGCCGGTGCGTCCCGCCTCACCCCGTCCCGCCCCGTGGCGCGAATGCATCGGTGCCACCCCGGCCGTCTCGACCAACATCATTAAGCGCTGATTCACTGGCGCCTCGGGAGCCCCTGAAACCGCTCGATCGGGCGATTTCAGGGGCTCCCTCTTGACGCATGTGCCCCAAGAGGAGGGACCGGGATGTCGACCGCAGCGCACCGGCAGCAGCCGGAGCAGTTCGAACAGCACGCCGGCCGGGCCCAGCTCGGCCTGGGGATCGCCGCTGCGCGGAACCTCGCGACCACCACCAAGAGCGTGCCGCAGATGCAGGGCATCAGCTCGCGGTGGCTGCTGCGCATGCTGCCCTGGGTGGAGGTGAAGGGCGGCACGTACCGGGTCAACCGGCGTCTGGCGTACGAGGTCGGCGACGGCCGGGTCACGTTCGTCCAGGAGGGGGCCGCGGTCAGGGTCGTCCCCGCGGAGCTGGGGGAACTGCCGCTGCTGCGCGGTTTCCACGACGACGAGGTGCTGCGGGCGCTCGCCGAGCGGTGCCGGCAGCGGGAGTACGCGCCCGGCCAGGTGATCGCCGAACGGGGCCGGGCCGTCGACCACGTCTATCTGATCGCGCGCGGCAAGGTGGAGAAGGCCGGCGCCGGACACTACGGCGAGGAGACCCGGCGCGGCATCCTGGCCGACGGCGGCTTCTTCGGCGGGGAGGCGGTGGCCGAGGAGCCGGGCGCGTGGGGGTTCACGGCGCGCGCGATGACCTCGTGCACCGTCCTGGCCCTGCCCCGCGCCGCGTACGAGGAGGTGGCGGCCCGCAGCGAGGGCCTGCGCGCCCACGTCCGGCGGCGCGAGGCCGAGAAGGCACAGCCGCAGAACCGGAAGGGGGAGGCGGACATCGCCCTCGCCGCCGGCCACACCGGCGAGCCGGTCCTGCCGGGCACCTTCGTCGACTACGAGCTCGCCCCCCGCGAGTACGAACTGAGCGTCGTCCAGACGGTCCTGCGGGTGCACAGCCGGGTCGCCGACCTCTACAACGACCCGATGGACCAGGTCGAGCAGCAGCTGCGGCTGACCATCGAGGCCCTGCGCGAGCGCCAGGAGTCCGAGCTCGTCAACAACCCCGACTTCGGTCTGCTGCACAACGCCGACCACAGCCAGCGCATCTCCACCCACTCCGGGCCGCCCACCCCCGACGACATGGACGAGCTGCTGAGCATGCGCCGGGGCACCAAGGCGTTCTTCGCCCACCCCCGGGCCGTCTCCGCCCTCGCCCGCGAGTGCAACAAGCGCGGCCTGTCCTTCGACAGCGCCGAGGTGGGCGGCCACCCGGTCCCCGCCTGGCGGGGCGTGCCGATCCTCCCCTGCGGCAAGATCCCCGTCTCGGACGCGGGCACCTCCGCCATCCTCGCCATGCGGCTGGGCGAGGCGGAGCAAGGGGTGGTCGGTCTGCGGCAGACCGGGATCCCCGACGAGTACGAGCCGGGCCTGAACGTGCGGTTCATGGGCATCAACGACCAGGCCCTCATCTCCTACCTGGTGAGCACTTACCACTCGGCCGCCGTGCTCGTCCCCGACGCGCTCGGCGTCCTCGAGAACGTCGAGGTCTTCCACACCCCGTCCTGACGGGCACCACCCCCAGGAACGGAGGGAAGAACCTGTGTCACTGCTGTCCCGGGTCACCGCTCCCCCGGCCCGCCACGACGTGGCGCGGCTGGTGGCCACGCTGCTCACCCACCACCAGGGCGCGCGCCGCCCCGCGCCGCGGACGCTGCCCGGCACCGGTGCGCACCCGGTGCGCGCCGCCCTGCCCACCGGCGCCCTGCCCACCGGGCCGACGGGCCTGGGTACCTCGGCCGCCCGCATCACCGCCGGGAAGACCGCCGGGGGCGCCTCCGACGGGCCCGGCACCGGTGTCCCGGAGCTGTACTGCCCGCCTGCCCTCCGGGACGACCCGGCCCTCGGCGGGGAGGTCAACGACCGGCTGGTGGAGTGGGCCGGCGAGGTCGGCATCTACGCCGGACGGCTCGACCGCGTCCGGGCCGCCGACTTCGGGCGCCTGATGATGCTGGCCCACCCCGACACCGACGACCCGGACCGGCTGCTGGCGGCGGGGAAGTGCGCGCTGGCGGAGTGGTCCACGGACGACTACTACTGCGACGACACGACCGTGGGCTCCGCGCCGGACCTCCTCGGCTCGCACCTCGGCCCGGCCTACGCGGCCCTCGACCCCGCCCACCTCCCGGCCCGCTACGCGCCCGCGTGGGAGCGGGAGATGCGCAGCGACCCGGTGCGCGTCGCCCTGCGCTCGGGCCTCGCGCACCTGGCCCGGTACGCGGAGCCCTCGCAGGTGGCCCGGCTGCGGCACGAGGTCGCCGTCCTCTTCGTGGGCTACGGCCAGGAAGGCTCCTGGCGGTCCCGCGGCCACCTGCCCGGCGTCGCCGAGTACCTGGCGCACCGTCAGATCAACAGCTTCCTGCCCTGCATCGCCCTGACCGACGTGGTCGGCGGCTACGCGCTGCCCGCCACGGAGTACGCCGATCCGCGGGTACGCCGCGCCGTCACGACGGCCGCCACGGCGAGCACGCTCGTCAACGACCTGTACTCCATGACGAAGGAACACGACTCCTCCGCCGTGGAGTTCAACCTGCCCCTCGTGATCGCCGCGGAGGAGCGGTGCTCGCCGCGCGAGGCGATCAAGCGGAGCGCGGAGATCCACGACGAGCTGGTGCGCGCCTTCGAGGCAGAGGCCGCGGCCCTCGCCCTCACCGGATCGCCCGAGCTGCGCCGGTTCCTCGCCGGGGTGTGGGCCTGGCTCGGCGGCAACCGCGCCTGGCACAGCGGCAGCCCCCGCTACAACGGCACGTAAGCCCCGCCTTTCTTCGATACCGCACACTTTCTTCCGCACGTCCAAGGAGCACCCCATGACGACCACGCCCGCGTCCGCCGGCGTCCTGCGCACCGCCTACCAGAAGTCCGTGGCGGAGTACTGGAACAACGAGAAGGACCCGGTCAACCTGCGCCTGGGGGACGTCGACGGCCTCTACCACCACCACTACGGCCTCGGCGACTACGACCCCGCCGTCCTGGAGGGCCCCCTGGAGACCCGGGACGAGCGCGTCATCGAGGAGCTGCACCGGCTGGAGTCGGCACAGGCCGACGTCCTCCTCGACCACCTGGGCCCCATCACCCCCGACCAGCGGCTGCTGGACGCCGGCTGCGGCCGGGGCGGCACCAGCATCATGGCCAACGCCCGCTTCGGCTGCGAGGTCGACGGCCTCTCCATCTCCCGCGCCCAGGTCGACTTCGCCAACGAGCAGGCCCGCAAGCGCGGCGTGGACGACAAGGTCCGCTACCACTTCGGCAACATGCTGGACACCGGGCTGCCCTCCGGCGCCTTCCAGGGCATCTGGAACAACGAGTCCACCATGTACGTGGACCTGTTCGAGCTCTTCGCCGAGCACGCCCGTCAGCTGGCGTACGGCGGCCGCTACGTCACCATCACGGGCTGCTCCAACGACGTGACGGGCCTGCGGTCCAAGGCGGTCAGCCGCATCGACGAGCACTACACCTGCAACATCCACCCCCGCAGCGCCTACTTCAAGGCCATGGCCGCCAACGGCCTCGTGCCGATCAACGTCGTCGACCTGACGGCCGCCACGATCCCGTACTGGGAGCTGCGTGCGCAGTCCTCCCTCGCGACCGGCGTCGAGGACCCGTTCCTGACCGCGTACCGCGAGGGCAGCTTCCACTACCTCCTCATCGCCGCCGACCGCATCTGACAGCGCGCCACCGGGGGCGGGGCGCGGGCGCCGCCCCCGGGCGGCACCGTAATTCGATGGCGCGTGCCGGGCGGGATGTCCATCCTGATCACCGTGTCAGAACCCCAGCATCGCATCCGCGCCCTCCACACCGCCTCCACGATCACCGTCTACCAGGCGTACCGACGGGAGATCGGCCTGCCCGCCGCCCGGGACGGCCGGTTTCCGGCGGCGTGGTCACGGGACCGGATGACATGGATCAAGCCCTCGTTCCTCTGGATGATGTACCGCTCCGGGTGGGGCACCAAGGAGGGGCAGGAGACCGTCCTCGCCGTCGAGATCACCCGTGAGGGCTTCGAGTGGGCGCTGGAGCACTCCTGCCTGTCCCACTACGAGCGCGGCCTGCACTCGGACCACGACAGCTGGAAGCGCCGGTTGAAGCGGGCCCCGTCCCGGGTGCAGTGGGATCCCGAGCGGGATCTGTCCTTGCAGCCGCTGCCTCATCGGTCACTCCAGCTCGGCCTCACCGGCGAGGCCGCGCACCGTTATGCCGACGAGTGGATCGTCGGCATCACCGACGTCACCGCGCTCGCCCGTACGGTCCACGCCCATCTGCGGGACGGGGAGCCGGACGCCGCCCGGCGGCTCCTGCCGCGGGAGAGCCCTTACCCCGTGGACGCACGGCTCCTGGCCCACCTCCACCGGTGAACCGAGAGGGTGCCGTCCGGTCCGGCACCGGGAAGCAGGTGGCGGACTCGACGGGCCGTGGGGGGGGGACCGGGCCGACGCGCGATGCTCGCGCCCGAGGTCTTCGGCCTCACCGCACGCCCCGGCGGGCGACCGGGTGAGCGGGGACAGGCGCGTCAGGCGAGCTGGTCGCTGTACCCGCACACCCAGGCGAGGGCGTCGTGCGCGCCGCGGACGTACTCCCGGTTGCTGTCCTGGCCGGTGCGGTCGTCCAGCTGCACCACCGCCGCGTCCACTTCGGCGGTCAGCAGGTGCAGATCCGGCTTCCCCGGGGCGCTGGCGCCGGTGACGGGCGAGGAGTGGGCGCGGCCCGCGGCCCACCGGTAGGCGGCCGACGCCCCCGCGGAGAAATGGGGTGACCGGTCCCGCCCGGCTTCGGGGGCCGTGAGGCTCTCGGCCGCCAGCTCGACCTCGGCGTAGGCCCGCACGCCCACCCGTCGTACGGCTCCCTGCTGTGACTTGCCTACCGCGGTCACGGTCACTCACCCGCCCTCACTCGCGTCTACCGGTGTGCTGCCGGCCGGGCCCGCCGTACCGTCCCGGCGGTCCCCTCCGTCGCGCCCGTCGCGTCCTTCGCGTTCGGTTACCCGCGCGGTTTCCCGGCTCCGCCGGCCGATCCGGCGCACCGGCCTTGTGACTGCCCTTTTGCCCCGGCTTCGGCAGACCGAAAACAGGCACGCGCCGCGGATGTGCGGCCACGCCCGGCACCCGGGACCCGGCGGCTGCCGGGTCCCGGGTGCGCGCGGCAGGGGCCGTCAGCCGCGGAGGGGGCCTTCACAGGTGTAGTCCGCCGAGCCCGCGGGGCGGTCGGGCCAGAGGTCGACCGTGCCGAACGAGCAGTTCATGTCGGCGAAGTTGTTGGTTCCCTTCGTCTTCGTCCGGCCGAGGATGAAGTAGTCGACCGTCGCGGACATGTCCTTGAAGACCCGGTCGGCGTCGCCCGGGCTGCTCAGGTTGGCGGTGATGCGGCCCGTGCAGGTGAACCGGGGGCGTTCCGGCGCCTCGTTGGTGCGGCACTCGGGCGTGATGCCGGTCGTGGCGGCGAAGGACGCGCGGACCGTGGCGGGGTGACCGGCGTCCAGCCGGCCGACGGGGGTGAACGTGGTGTCCGGTACGTACAGGTCCTTGACCTTGGCGATCTGCTGGTCGAGGAAGGTGTCGTAGGCGCGCTGCGTCCCGGGGTCCCCGCCGAGCCGGGCGCGCCAGGCGTCGAAGCCCGCCACGTCGTTCGCCCGGGTGTAGCCGTACATCTCCTTGAGCTGCGCCGGGCGCTCCGTCCAGAGGAACTCGAAGAACGTCCCGGCGTACGAGTAGAAGCGGAAGCCGTCGCCGTCGTAGGTCGCGTGCAGCAGCCGGTTCACGCTCATGCGCGGCTTCGTGCCGCCGGCCGTGTCGTTGATGATGCTCTGGACGAGGGATTTGCGGACCTTGACGCCCTGGTCGCGGGTGGCGCCGTCGAAGAACTCCGCCGTGCCCTCGTCCATCGCGGTGGTGCGGTCGCCCTGGTACCACGGGCCTTCGCCGAAGAGGCCGGGCACGGCCCAGCGGCCGTTGAGGTAGTGCGTGTACTCGTGGCGGAACAGCTCCTCCAGGGTGAGGGTGGAGTCCTGCGGGACCCGGCGCTCGTAGGTGTAGAAGGTGGCGCCCTTCTCGATGTAGATGCCGCCGTTGTCCGTGCTCATGCCGGTGAGCAGCGGGTGGTAGGTCTCGTAGTCGGAGCGGGAGGCGTACAGCACGATGTTCAGCGAGGTGTTGGTGTCGCCGGCCAGCGGCTGCTCGGTGCCCAGGACGCGGTGGAACTGCGCCTTGACCTGCTTGCCGGCGTAGTAGAGGCGGTCGACGGTGGTCCGGGGCAGGCCGGTGCGGACCTTGATGCCGGCGTTGTCGTACGCGTAGGCGCCGGGGAAGAGGCGGCGCTCGATGTCGGCCTTGCAGACGCCGTGCCGCTCGCAGGCGCCGAATTCGTTCAGCCAGGTGACGACCTTGGCCCAGGGCTGGCTGCCCTCGCCGAAGTTGGCGGTGACGGTGGCCAGCAGGGTGCCGAGGCCGGTGGTGATCTCGTCCCGCAGCGGGTCGATCTGGCCCATGCGTCCGTACTCGCTGACGGCGTCGCGCACCACCCAGGCGTTGGCCGTGCCCTTGAGGTGGGTGTGGCCGGCGAAGGCCCTGAAGGCGGCGCGGTAGGAGGGGTCGGCGGTGACGGCGGCGTGGAAGGCGCTGTCCTGGTTGCCGGGGTAGACGCCGAGGTAGTTGAGGGAGAGTGCGGCGAGCGCGGCGCCGCCCCAGGAGGTGTCCCCGGCGGTGCCGGGGTGCGCGGCGTCCATGGTGACGAGGACCCGTTTGACCAGCGGGAGTTGGTGGTGGCGCAGGCCGGGGGCGCCGGCGGCGTAGAGGGCCTCGCGCAGGGTTTCGGCGTTGGTGCGGGTGGGGTCGAAGGTGCGGGCGGCGCCGCCGAAGGCGTCGACCGCGCGGCGTATGGCGCCCGCGGTCGGGGCGTCGGTGGTGTCGATCTCGTCGCGGGAGAAGTCGTGGTAGGCCACGGCGTGGAGGTAGGTGAACATCTCCAGCAGGTGGCCGCCGTTCTTGCCGTCGTGTGCGGAGGCGAGTCCTTGGGCGCGCCGGGAGACGGCCTGGACGTGGGCCTTCGACATGACGGGGACCAGGCGCTGGTCCCAGGTCCAGACGAGGCCGCGCAGGCAGCCGTCGGCGGTGACGGCCGGCGTGGCGAGGAAGTCGGCGAACTGCTCGGGGGCGAGGCCCGTGACGCCGTCGAGGGTGCAGGGGACGGCGGCGCCGCCGAGCGTGGCGCGGGGGGTGGGGGGGCCGGCCGCCGGCTGGTCGGTGCGCGGGCCGGGCACGCGCCCGTCGGTGAGGCCGCCCGGCGCGGCCGGGGCCTGGAGGGCGGGGTGCGGGGCCCTGGCCAGGCGGGTGACCTCGTCGAAGGGGTGGTGTGTGCGGGTCTCGGGCCGCGGGGTCGGGGCGGGGGCCGGGGGCGGGGCCGCGTGGCCGGGCTGGACGGCGGTGGCGCAGAGCGCCGCTGTCACCGCGGTGGTGAGCAGGGCTCTGCGCAAGGTTCTGGAGAGGGACACCGGTCACTCCTGTGTGGGAGGTGTGGGGTGGGGCGCACGCGAGTAAGGCGGCGTGCGGGGCGGCCGTGGTGTGAGGAGCTTCCGCGCTCCGACGGGCGGTACGTGGGGGACCACAGCCGCGCTATGTGATGCGTAACGTAGTAATGTGAAATGTTACTGACAACCCCTCAGCCACCGTGAGTTCGGCGGGGCATCAACTGGACGACACCATTCCGGGGGCTGTCCGCCCGGAGACCGGGCCGTCGGCGAGGGCAGCCGGGCTCGCCCCCGCGGGGTGACGCGGCCGGGCCCTGGGTCCCCCTGTCGATCCAGGGGCCGGCCGCCCTGCGGCGCTCAGGCGGCCTCGGGGAAGTGACAGGCCACCTCGCGCGCCTCGCCGGGCGTCGCGATCCGCAGCAGCGGCGCCTCGGTGCGGCAGACCTCCCGCGCCTTGGGGCAGCGGGGGTGGAAGGCGCAGCCGGGCGGGGGCGCCGCCGGGCTCGGGGGGTCGCCGGGCAGGGTGATCCGCTGCCGCGTCCGCTCGGCGACCGGGTCCGGCAGCGGGACGGCGGAGAGCAGGGCGCGTGTGTACGGATGGGCCGGGGCCGCGTACACCCGCTCCTTCGCCCCGACTTCGACGATCCTCCCCAGGTACATCACGGCCACCCGGTCGCACACCCGTTTCACCACCGACAGGTCGTGGGCGATGAAGAGGTAGGCGAGGCCGAGTTCCCGTTGCAGCCGTTCCATCAGGTTGACGATCTGGGCCCGCACGGAGACGTCGAGGGCCGAGACGGGTTCGTCGGCGACGATCAGGCGGGGCCCGGTGGCGAGGGAGCGGGCGATGCCGATGCGCTGTGCCTGTCCGCCGGAGAACTCGTGCGGGTAGCGGTCGGCGTGCTCGGGGATGAGGCCGACGAGCTCCATCAGCTCGGCCGCCCGCTCGCGCGCCTGCGCCGCCGGACCGCCCCGGGCCAGCAGGGGGTCGGCGATGATCCGGGCCACCGTACGGCGGGGGTTGAGGGAGGAGTGCGGGTCCTGGAAGACCATCTGCAGCTCCCGGCGGAGCGGCTTGAGCGCCCGCTGCCCGAGGCGGCTGATGTCCCGGCCGCCGTAGGTGATCGTTCCGGCGGTCGGCTCCAGGAGCCGCACGATCATGCGGCCGGTGGTGGACTTCCCGCAGCCGGACTCGCCGACCAGTCCCAGGGTCTCGCCGGGCGCCACGTCGAAGGAGACGCCGTCGACGGCCCGGACCGGCGCCGCACGGCCCCGCTTGCCCCGGAAGGTCATGGAAAGGTCCCGGACCGAGAGCAGGGGCCGGGCGGTCGCGGTCATCGGGCGCCTCCGTGGGCGGGGGTGTGCAGGGGAAGGTGGCAGGCGACCAGGCGGCCTTGTGCGGCCTCCGGTTCGGGCCTGGTGTCCGCGCAGCGCGCCCGGTCGGCCGGGGGTGCGGCCGCGGCCCGGGGGCAGCGCGGCGCGAAGGCGCAGCCCGGGGCGGGGGTGAGCAGGGAGGGCGGGCTGCCGGGGATCGCCCGCAGGGGCGCGTCGTCGGCGTCGTCGAGGCGGGGCAGGGAGTCGAGCAGGACCCGGGTGTAGGGGTGGGCGGGCCGGGCGAACAGGGTTTCCACCGGCGCCTGTTCGGCGGCCCGGCCGCCGTACATCACGAGCACGTCCTGGGCGACGCGGGCGACGACGCCCAGGTCGTGCGTGATCATGACGACGGCGAGCCCGCGCTCCTCCTGGAGCCGGGCGATCAGTTCCAGGATCTGCGCCTGGACGGTGACGTCGAGGGCGGTGGTCGGCTCGTCGGCGATGAGCAGGTCGGGTTCGCAGGCGAGCGCCATGGCGATCATCACCCGCTGGCGCATGCCGCCGGAGAACTGGTGCGGGTACTCCCCCGCCCGGCGGGCGGGCTCGGGGATGCCGACCTCGCCGAGCAGCTCGACGGCGCGGCTGCGGGCGGCCGCGCGGCGGGAGCCGAAGTGGACGCGGTGGTGTTCGGCGATCTGCTCGCCGGCGGTGTAGGAGGGGTGGAGGCTGGAGAGCGGGTCCTGGAAGATCATCGCCATCCGGCGGCCGCGCAGCCGGCGCAGTTCGCGTTCGGGGAGGCCCACGAGTTCCCGGCCGTCGAGGACGACGGAGCCGGTGACCTCGGCGCCGGTGTGCAGGCCCATGACGGCCAGGGAGGTGACGGACTTGCCGGAGCCGGACTCGCCGACGATGCCCAGGGTCCGGCCGCGGCGCACCGTCAGGGCGAGGGAGTCCACGGCCCGTACGGGGCCGTGCGGTGTGCGGAAGGTGACGGTGAGGTCCCGCACGGAGAGCAGGGGCGCGTCGGCCATCAGTACCTCACTCGTGGGTCGACGACGGCGTAGAGCAGGTCGACGGCCAGGTTGGCGGCGACGATGAAGGCGGCGGCGAGCAGGGTGACGCCGAGGATGACCGGCTGGTCGCCGGTGGACAGCGCGCCGTAGAAGAGCCGGCCGACGCCGGGCAGTCCGAAGATGGACTCGGTGATGACCGCGCCGGCGAGCAGTCCGCCGAGGTCCATGCCGAAGAGGGTGAGGACCGGGGTCATACCGGCCCGCAGGCCGTGTTTGACGACGACGGTACGGCGCGGCAGGCCCTTGGCGCGGGCGGTGCGGATGTAGGGCTCCGCCATGGTCTCGATCATCGAGCCGCGGCTCTGGCGGGCGTACATGGCGGCGTACAGCACGGCCAGTGCCAGCCAGGGCAGGAGCAGGTTGGACGCCCAGTCCAGGGGGTCGTGTCCGAAGGGGACGTAACTCGGGTAGGGCAGCAGTCCGGCGACCCGGATGAGTCCGTAGATCAGCATCATCGAGGTGAAGTAGACGGGCAGGGAGGCGGCGGCGACGGCGCCGACCATCAGGGCGCGGTCGGTGAGGGTGTCCTTGCGCAGGGCCGCGGTGATGCCGGCGCCGAGGCCGAGCAGCAGCCAGAGCACGGCGGCGCCCAGGGCGAGGGACGCCGAGACCGGCATGCGGTCCATGAGCAGGTCCCAGACGGCCTCGGAGCTCTCGTAGGAGTAGCCGAGGCAGGGGAACTCGCAGCGCAGGGCGTACGAGCCGCTGCCCATGGTGCGGCCGGTGAAGATGCCGGTGACGAAGTCCGCGAACTGCCGCCACAGCGGCTGGTCGAGGCCCATGTGGGCGCGGATCGCGGTCAGCCGCTGCGCGCTGCACGACTTGCCGCAGGCGGCGGCCGCGGGGTCGGAGGGCAGGACGTAGAAGATGGTGAAGGTGACGGCGGCGACGGCGAGGAGCACCCCGGTGACGGCGAGGAGCCGGCGGCCGATGTAGAGGATCATGTGCGGCCGCTCCTGGGGTCGAGGACGTCGCGCAGCGCGTCGCCGAGCAGGGTGAAGGCGAGGACGGTCAGGAACAGGCAGGTGCTCGGGATGACGAAGTACAGCGGGTCGGTGTCGTAGAAGGCGACGCTCTCAGCGATCATCTGCCCCCAGGAGGGGGTGGGGGGCCGGACGCCGACGCCCAGGTAGCTCAGGGCCGCCTCGGTGGAGATCATGCCGGGGACGATGAGGGTGGTGTACGCGAGGACGGGCCCGAGGACGCCGGGGAGGATGTCGCGCGTGAGGATGCGCCAGGGTCCGGAGCCGCCCACGCGGGCGGCGTCGACGTACTCGCGGTGGGTGAGCGAGAGGGTCTGGCCGCGGACGACGCGGGCGATGCCGGGCCAGCCGAACAGGCCGATGACGGCGGTCATCAGCAGGATGCGGTTGACGTCCTTCGCCACCGACATCATCGCGATCATGAAGATGAGGGACGGGAAGGACATGGTGAGGTCCATCAGGCGGGAGAGGACGGCGTCGGTGCGGCCGCCGAAGTAGCCCGCGGCGATGCCCGCGGCCGTGCCGGCGGCGACGACGATCGCGGTGGCGGTCAGGGCGATGAAAAGCGATACCCGGGCGCCGTGGACGATGCGGGCGAAGAGGTCGCGTCCGGTGACGGGTTCCACGCCGAGCCAGTGGTCGGCGGAGATCCCGCCGAGCGGGCCGAGGGGCTGCCCGCCGAGGTAGGGGTCGACGGCGGTCCGGTCGAACTCCTCCGGTGCCCAGCCGCCGAGCGAGCTCAGCAGGGGGGCGCCCGCCGCCATGAGCAGGAAGAGCGCGACGAGGAGGAGGGAGACCTTCACGGCAGGGCGGCGGCGCAGTTCGGCGCGGGCGAGCCGCCAGGGGCCGCCGCTGCCCGGGGAGACGGCCGTGTGCGGGGTGGTCATGGCGCGCCGCCCTCAGCCCTGGCTCCGGGCGGGGTCGGCGAGGCCGACCGTGGCGTAGTCGAGCTGGCCGCCGAAGGAGGTGTGCCCGTGGGCGCCGGCGATGTTGGTGCCGAGGACCAGCGGCCACCGCCGGATCAGCACCGGCACGGCCGGGGCCTTGGTGAGGATCTCGCCGTCCAGCCGCTGCCAGGCCCGGCCGGCCTCTCCGGCGTCCGTCAGGGCGGCGATCTCGTCGATGCGCTTCATGGTCGTCTCGTCGCGGAAGAGCGAGTGGTTGCCGGAGTTGCCCTTCTCCTTGATGAAGCGGGCGTCGAAGACGAAGGGCAGGAAGGTGGAGCCGGAGGGGTAGTCGGGGCACCAGCCGGTGTAGACCAGGTCGGTGCGGTTCTTGGTGTCGCCGATGGTGGCGTAGAACGCGGACGGGTCGACCGTCTCCAGGGTGACCTTGATGCCGGCCTTCGCGAGGGACTGCTGGACGGCCTCGGCCCGGCCCTTGTCGCCGGAGGAGACCGTCATCCTGGTCGAGAGGCCGTCCGGCTTGCCCGCCTCCTTCAGCAGGCGTCCGGCCTTCGCGGCGTCGCCCGTGGCGGGGATCCGCAGGGTGTCCGGCTGGGTGCCGCCGAACAGCGCGGCCGGCATGTAGGCGGTCGACAGGTCGTTGAAGGCGGGGCCGCCGGAGGCGGTCAGGACGGCGTCCCGGTCGAGGGCGTACTGCACCGCCTGCCGCACCTTCACGTCGTCGAAGGGGGCGCGGCCGGTGTGCATCTGGACCATGTCGGTGCAGTTGGTGGACTCGGCCAGGAGCCGCTTGCGCACCTCGGCCCGGGGCAGCACCTTGGCAGCGCTCTCCGGCCGCAGGGCGCCCCAGGAGACGGCGGAGGCGTCGGCGCCCCGGCTCGCTATGAGCCGGTCGTCGATCTGGTTGGCCTTGAGCCCCATGACGACGACCAGCTTGTCCGGATACGCCTTGCGGACATCGTCCGTCGCCGGGTCCCACCGGTCGTTGCGCACGAGGACGAGCTTCTTGCCCCGGTCGTAGGAGGCGATCTTGTAGGGGCCCGAGGAGAAGGGCCGGTTGTCGTACCGCGGGCCCGTGTCCCGGGCTCGCGGTACGGGTGCGAAGGTGGGCATCGCCGTGGCGTTGGGGAACTCCGCGAAGGGGGCGCGCAGCCGGAAGACGAGGGTGTGGTCGTCCGGGGTGCTGACGGAGTCCAGGTGCTTGCCCTGGGCGGGTCCCCGGTAGCCCTCCGCGCCGGCGAGGTAGCGGGCCGCGTAGTCGGCGCCGCCGGGGAGGTCGGGCGAGAAGGACCGCTCGACGTTGTACTTGACGTCCCGTGCGGTGACGGGTGAGCCGTCCTCGAACTTCACCCCCCGCTTGAGGTGGAACGTCCAGGTCCGGGCGCCGTCGGAGGGGGTGCCCAGGTCGGTGGCGAGGTCGGGCACCAGGTGGCCGCCCTGTTTCCCGGGGGCGGCCTTGTAGGTCACCAGGGTGCGGTAGAGCAGGCGGGTCCCGAAGTCCATGTCGTTCATGACCCAGTTGCGGGCGGGGTCGAGGTGGGTGAAGTCCTGGTTGGACAGCACCGTGAGCGTGCCGCCTCTCTCGGGGGTGCCGCCGATCACGGACCCCTCGGTGGCGGGCCTCCTGCCGCCGTCCCCGCCACCGCCTCCCTGTGCCCGCTGTCCGCCGGAACAGCCGGCCGCGCCGAGTGCGAGGGGCGCCGCGAGGAGGGCGGCGAGAGCGGTACGGGTGCGCTTGTTCATCAGTGGTCACTCCGTGAACGGTCGAACAGCCGGGCACTGACTGGAATGTGACCCGTAACATAGTAATGTGAAATTGCACTGACAAGCCGTCAGTCACGCCGTTATCCACCTGTGTCCGAGGAGGAACCCCATGAACGATCCGGCGGCCACCGGGATCCGCACGGTCAGCCACGACCTGCCCGTCTCACCGGAGTTCGAGACCTTCATGGCCGGCGGCTGGGCGCCGACCCCGCTGCCGGGCGACGCCCGGCTGTCCGTGGCCGATGCCACGGCCGCGCGCCGGGAACGGCTCTCCGCCCTCTTCCCCGGCGAGCGACTGATCGTGCCCGCCGGGGAGTTGCGGGTCCGCTCCAACGACATGGACCACCGCTTCCGCCCGCACAGTGCCTACGCCTGGCTGACCGGGCTGACCGGCGAGGACCAGGCCGGCCACGCGCTCGTCCTGGAGCCGGCCGGGCCGCACCGGCACGAGGCGGTGCTGTACGCGCGGCCGCGCTCCCCGCGCGACGGCACGGAGTTCTACCGCGACCGGCGCTACGGCGAGTTCTGGGTCGGCCGGCGCCCCGACCTCACCGAGGCCGAGCGCATGACCGGCATCCGCTGCGCCCACCTGGACGCCGCCGGCCAACTGCCGCCCGGGCGCGACGCGTCCCGCGACCCCGGGCTCGCCACCGCCCTGAGCGAACTGCGGCTGGTCAAGGACGCGTGGGAGATCGGACAGCTGCAACGGGCCGTGGACCACACCGCCGCCGGATTCGCCGACGTCGTCCGGGCCCTGCCGCGCGCCCTGGCGCACCCGCGCGGCGAGCGGTGGATCGAAGGCGTCTTCGGCCTGCGCGCCCGCGCGGAGGGCAACGGCACCGGCTACGAGACCATCGCCGCCTCGGGCGCCCACGCGTGCGTGCTGCACTGGATACGCAACGACGGACGGCTCGACCCGGGCGACCTGCTGCTCCTGGACGCCGGCGTGGAGACGGACACCCTCTACACCGCCGACATCACCCGCACCCTGCCGCTGTCCGGGCGCTTCTCGCCCGTCCAGCGACAGGTCTACGAACTCGTCCTCGCCGCCCAGGACGCGGGCATCGCCGCGCTCCGACCGGGGGCCCGCTTCCGCGACTTCCACCGGGCGGCCATGCGGGTGATCGCGGAGGGTCTCGCGGAGTGGGGTGTGCTGCGCAGCCCTGAGGGCGATCTCCACCGCCGCTACACCCTCTGCGGCAGCGGTCACATGCTCGGCCTCGACGTCCACGACTGCGCGCAGGCGCGGGCGGACGTCTACCTCGACGGGGTTCTGGAGGAGGGGCAGGTGCTGACCGTCGAACCCGGGCTCTACCTCCAGAGCGACGACGAGACGCTGCCGGCCGAGCTGCGTGGGATCGGGGTGCGCGTCGAGGACGACCTGGTGAACACCGCCGACGGGGCCCGGCTGATGTCCGGGGCGCTGCCGCGCACCCCGGACGCGATCGAGACGTGGATGGGCGAACTGCTGGAGAACTGAGCGGGGTTGTCCGGGGAGAACCCTTGGCAGCACCAGTGCAATGTGAAATATTACTGCGGTGCCCCTGAGGAACTCCCCGGACGTCATCGTCGTCGGAGCGGGCGTGATCGGCGCCGCCTGCGCCTATTACGCCGCCCGCGCCGGCCTGTCCGTCACCGTGATCGACCGTGGTCCCGTCGCGGGCGGGACCACCGGGGCCGGCGAGGGCAACCTGCTGGTCTCCGACAAGGCGCCCGGCCCCGAGCTCGATCTCGCCCTGCTCTCCACGCGCTTGTGGTCCGAGCTGGCCGAACGCCTTCCGCCGGGCATCGAGTTCGAGGCGAAGGGCGGCCTGGTCGTCGCCTCCGACGGCCCCCGCGCGGACGCGCTGCGCACCTTCGCGGCGGCGCAGGCAAAGGCGGGCGTCACGGCCGTCGACGTCCCGGCTCCCCTGCTGCGCGAGCTGGAGCCCCACCTCTCCCCCGGCCTCGCGGGCGGCTTCCACTACCCGCAGGACGCCCAGGTCCAGCCCGCCCTGGCCGCCGCCCACCTGCTGCGCGCCTCGGGCGCCCGGCTCCGCACCGGCGAGGAGGTCACCGCGGTCCTCACCGGCCCGGGCGGCGCGGTGCGGGGCGTGCGGACCCCGGCCGGCGCGGTGCACGCGCCGTACGTGGTGAACGCGGCCGGCACCTGGGGCGGTGAACTGGCCCGGAGCGCGGGGGCGTTCCTGCCCGTCCTGCCGCGCCGGGGCTTCGTGCTCGTCACCGAACCGCTGCCGCGCGTGGTGCGGCACAAGGTGTACGCGGCCGACTACGTCGCCGACGTGGCCAGCGGCTCGGCGGCCTTGCAGACCTCCGCCGTGGTCGAGGGCACCCCGGCCGGGCCGGTGCTGATCGGCGCCAGCCGGGAGCGGGTCGGCTTCGACCGCGCCCTGTCACCGACGGCGCTCCGCCGCCTCGCGGCGGGCGCCACCGCCTTGTTCCCGGTGCTGGCCGGGGTTCGGGTGATGCGGACGTATACGGGGTTCCGCCCCTACCTGCCCGACCACCTGCCCGCGATCGGCGCCGACCCCCGGGTGCCCGGCCTGCTGCACGCCGGCGGCCACGAAGGCGCGGGCATCGGACTCGCCCCTGCCACGGGGCTGACCGTCGCCCGGCTGCTGACGGGCGGGGAACCCCCGCTCGACATCCGGCCGTTCCGCCCAGGACGCTTCGCACCCGCCACCTGAACACCCCGTGCCCCCGCACCCGAGAGGAGCCCCGCAGTGGCCCGTACCCCCACCGGCCTGGTCCGGGCGGAGCCCGGTCCGCCGTTCGAGATCACCTTCGACGGCCGTACGGTCACCGCCCTGCCCGGCCAGTCCCTCGCCGCCGCGCTGTGGGGGGCAGGCGTCCTCGCCTGGCGCACCACCCGCGACGGCGGCCGCCCGCGCGGGGTGTTCTGCGGCATCGGGCAGTGCTACGACTGCCTCGCCACCGTCAACGGGCAGCCCAACCGCAGGGCCTGCCTGGTGCCCGCCCGGCCCGGCGACGCGATCACCACCCAGGAGGGACACGGCCGTGCCGAGCTCGGTGTCTGAGCCCTACGACCTCGCGGTGATCGGCGCGGGCCCCGCCGGCCTCGCCGGCGCCGTCACCGCCGCCGGACTCGGCCTGTCCGTGGCCCTCCTGGACGCCTCCGGGCAGCCCGGCGGCCAGTTCTTCCGGCACCCCACCCCGGCCCTGCGCGCCCGGCGGCCGCAGGCCATGCACCACGGATGGCCCGCCTTCACGGAACTCCGCCGACGCCTGGAAGCCAGCAATGTCGTCCAGTTGACGGAGCATCACGTCTGGTCGCTGACCCGGGAGGCCGGCGGCCTGTGGAACGCGCACGCCCTCACCGGGCCCGACGGCGACGGTGACCGCCCGGTCCGCGTACGGGCCCGCGCGGTGCTCCTGGCCACCGGCGCCTACGAACGCCACCTGCCCTTCCCCGGCTGGACCCTGCCCGGCGTCGTGGGGGCCGGGGGCACCCAGGCGATGCTGAAGTCGGGGCTCGTCCTGCCCGGCAGGCGCGTCGTGGTCGCGGGCAGCGGGCCGCTGCTGCTCGCCGTCGCGTCCTCCCTGGCCGGCGCGGGCGCGGAGGTCCCGGCCGTCGTCGAAGCCTCCGGCTATCTCGGCTACGCCCGGCACCCCCGGGCCCTCGCCACCAACCCGGGCAAACTCCTCGAAGCCGCCGTCCACGGCGCGGCGCTGCTGCGCCACCGGGTCCCGCTGCGCACCCGCAGCGCGGTCACCGAGGCGCACGGCACCGACCGCGTGGAGGCCGTCACGGTCTCCCGCCTCGACCGGCACTGGCGGCCGGTCCCGGGCACCGGCCGCCGGATCGCCTGCGACGCGCTGGCCGTGGGACACGGGCTGATCCCGCAGATCGAGCTCGCCACCGGCCTCGGCTGTGCCACCCGGCGCACCCCCGACGGAACGTACGCCCTCGTCCTGGACGGCCACCAGGAGACCTCGGTCCCGGGCCTGTGGGCCGCCGGGGAGACGGGCGGCGTCGGCGGCCGGCAGCGGGCCCGCGCCGAGGGCGAGGTGGCGGGCATCGCCGTGGCCGCCCGGCTGCGGGGCGAGCCGGCGCTCCTTGCCGGCCGGCGCCCGCGGGAACTGCGCCGCCGCCGCGACCGCATGCGGGCCTTCGCCGACGCGATGGCCGCGGCGCACTCCCCAGGCCCCGGCTGGAGCGACTGGCTCGCCGACGACACGGACGTCTGCCGCTGCGAAGAGGTGACCGCCGGCCGTATCCGCGAGGCGGTCACCGACCTGGGCGCCCGCGACGCGCGCACCGTCAAGCTCCTCACCCGTGCGGGCATGGGCTGGTGCCAGGGCCGGACGTGCGGCCCGGCCGTGGCGTGCCTCGCCGGCCCGGGCCCGGCGGGCGGGCCCGCGCCCGCCGACCGCAGACCGCTCGCCGTGCCCGTCCCCCTCGGCGTGCTGGCCGCCCTGGACGAGCCCGGGCCGGCCGACGAGACCGCCGGCCGCCCGTGAACCTCACCCGCCGCACCTCACCTTGCTCAGAAGGGTTACCGGCATGACCGCCACCTCCTGGACCACCGCCCGCCCCTGGCGCGGCATCATGGTCGCCACCACGCTCCCGCTCCGCCCCGACCTCGGCGTCGACTACGACGCCTACGCCGAGCACGTGCGCTTCCTCCTCGCGCACGGCTGTGACGGCGTCGTCCCCAACGGCTCCCTCGGCGAGTACCAGACGCTCACCGACGAGGAGCGCGACCGGGTCGTCCGCACCGCCGTGGAGGCGGCGGGTGACGGCGCGCGGGTGATGCCCGGTGTCGCCGCGTACGGCAGCGCCGAGGCGCGCCGCTGGGCCGACCGGGCCGCCGAGGCCGGCTGCGGCTCCGTCCTGCTGCTGCCGCCGAACACCTACCGCGCCGACGAGCACGCCGTGCGCGCCCACTACGCCGAGGTCGCCGCGGCGGGGGTGCCGGTCGTGGCCTACAACAACCCCTTCGACACCAAGGTCGATCTGGTCCCCGCCCTCCTGGCCCACCTGCACGGTGACGGCAGCATCGTGGCGGTCAAGGAGTTCAGCGGCGACGTCCGGCGCGCCTACGAGATCGCCGAACTCGCCCCGGAACTGGACCTGCTCGTCGGCGCCGACGACGTCCTGCTGGAGCTCGCCACCGCCGGCGCCGTCGGCTGGATCGCCGGCTTCCCCAACGCCTTCCCCGCCGCCTGCGCCGAGCTCTACCGCGCCGCCGTCGCCGGGGACCTGGAGACGGCCCTGCCCCTCTACAGGTCGCTGCACCCGCTGCTGCGCTGGGACTCCAGGACCGAGTTCGTCCAGGCGATCAAGCTCACCATGGACCTCGCCGGCCGCCACGGCGGACCCACCCGCCCGCCGCGCTCCCCCCTCACCGGGGAGGCCGGGGACCGGGTGCGCGCCGCGGCCGGGAAGGCCGTCGCCGACGGCCACCGCTGACCACAGAAGGCACCCGCCGAAAGGACGTCCGTGCGTACCCGTCACGTCTTCCACGCCGTCGACTCGCACACCGAGGGCATGCCCACCCGCGTCGTCACCGGCGGCGTCGGGGTGATACCCGGCACCACCATGGCCGAGCGCCGGGCGCACTTCGCCGAGCACCTGGACCACCTCCGGACGCTCCTGATGTACGAGCCGCGCGGTCACGCCGCGATGAGCGGCGCGATCCTCCAGCCCCCCACCCGGCCCGACGCCGACTTCGGGGTCCTCTACATCGAGGTGTCCGGGCTGCTGCCCATGTGCGGGCACGGCACCATCGGGGTCGCCACCGTGCTCGTCGAGACCGGCATGGTAGCGGTCACCGAGCCCGTCACCACCGTGCGGCTGGACGCCCCGGCCGGGCTGGTCACGGTGGACGTCCGCGTCGAGGACGGCGCGGTGAAGTCCGCCACGCTCACCAACGTGCCCGCCTTCTGCGCGGGTCTGGACCGCACGGTGGACGTGCCCGGGTACGGGACGGTGACGTACGACCTCGCCTTCGGCGGCAACTTCTACGCCTTCGTCGAACTCGGGGCGCTGGGCCTGCCCTTCGACCGGGGCCGCAAGCACGATCTCCTGGCCGCCGGGCTCGCCGTCATGGACGCGGTCAACGCCTCGCCGGACCGGCCCGTCCACCCCGAACAAAGCGGGATCAACGGCCTCAAACACGTCTACCTGGCCGCGCCCGGCTCGGACGCGTACCGCTCGCGGCACGCCATGGCCATCCACCCGGGCTGGTTCGACCGCTCTCCCTGCGGCACCGGAACGTCCGCCCGGATGGCCCAGCTGCACGCCCGCGGTGCCCTGCCGCTCGGCCGTGACTTCGTCAACGAGTCGTTCATCGGAACGGAGTTCACCGGCCGGCTGGTGGCCGAGACGGTGGTCGGCGGGCTGCCGGCGGTCGTGCCGACCATCACCGGCCGCGCCTGGATCACCGGCACCGCCCAGTACTTCCTCGACCCGGACGACCCCTTCCCCGGAGGCTTCCTCCTGTGACCACCCCGAGCACGCCCCCGCCCTTCGCATCCCGCAACCCGGCCGACCCCTCCGACGTCCTCGCCGAATTCGCCCCGCCCGGCCCGGCCGCCATGACCGCCGCCGTCGAGCGGGCCCGCGCCGCCCGGCCCGGCTGGCTGCACGGCGGCGCGGCCGCCCGCTCCGCGGCCCTCGCCGCGGCCGCCGGGGCGATCGAGGCCGCCGCCGGCGAACTGGCCGCACTCGCCGTGCGGGAAGTGGGCAAGCCGATCACCGAGGCGCGCGCCGAGGTCGCCCGGACGGCCGCGATCTGGCGGTTCTACGCCCAGGCCCCCTACGCGCCCACGGGCGCCGTCCACGAGACGGCCGCCGGCCCCGGGCTGCTGCTGACCCGGCGGCGCCCGCACGGCGTCGCGGGCCTGATCACCCCCTGGAACTTCCCCTTCGCCATCCCGAGCTGGAAGGCCGCGCCCGCCCTGGCGGCCGGCAACACGGTCGTCCTCAAGCCCGCGCCCGAGGCCACGGCCTGTGCCCGGCGCCTGTCCGAGATCGTCCGGCGGGCGCTGCCGGAAGGGGTGTTCACGGACGTGCCCGGCGGGCCCGTCGAGGGCGGTGCCCTGCTCGCCGCCGCCGATGTCGTCTCCTTCACCGGCTCGACGGCCGTGGGCAACGCGGTCGTGGGGGCGGCGACCGCCCGGGGCATCCCGGTCCAGGCCGAGATGGGCGGGCTCAACGCGGCGATCGTCCTGCCCGACGCCGACGTCGAACGGGCCGCCGCCCACATCGCCGCGGCCGTCGCCGGCTACGCGGGGCAGAAGTGCACCGCCACCAGCCGGGTGATCGCCGTCGGCGCGGCCCTGGCACCCCTGCGCGAGGCCCTGGCCGAGGCGGTGCGCGCGCTCCGCGTCGGCGACCCGGCGGATCCGGCCACGGTGTGCGGGCCGCTCGTCTCCGCCCGGGCCCGCGACCGGTGCGCGGCGGCCCGCGACGGCGTCCCCGTCCTGGCCGCCGGCCCCGCCCCGGACGGGCCGGGCTGGTACGCCGCCCCGACGCTGGTCGAGAAGGTGCCGCCGGGCCACTGGCTGCTGCGGGAGGAGGCCTTCGGGCCGATCGCCGTCCTGCTGCCGGCCGAGGACCTGGCCGGCGCCGTTCGGATCAGCAACTCCGTCCCGTACGGGCTGGTCACGTCCGTCCACACCGCGGATCTGGGCGCGGCGCTGCACGGTCTCGACGGGCTCGACACGGGCATGGTGCGCGTCAACGCCCCGTCCACCGGCGTCGACTTCCACCTGCCCTTCGGCGGCGCCAAGGCGTCCGGGCACGGGCCGCGCGAACAGGGCTTCGCGGCAACGGAGTTCTTCACGTCGAGCCGGACCTACACCCTGACCCCCTAGTCGTAATGTGACATTGTACGCTGGTGGTCCAGTCCATCAGGGCGCGAAAGGGACACCATGGGGCACCTCAAGCAGCGCAACCTCATCACCGCCACCGAGCGGCTGCGCGACCAGGTCGCCCACGCCCTGCGGGCCGCCCTGATCTCCGGTGAACTGCGCCCCGGCGAGGTCTACTCGGCGCCGGGGCTCGCGGAGGACTTCGGCATCTCCGCGACCCCCGTGCGCGAGGCCATGCTCGATCTGGCCCGCGAGGGTCTGGTCGAGCCGGTCCGCAACAAGGGCTTCCGGGTGACGGAGGTCAACGAGCGCGATCTCGACCAGTTCACCGAGATCCGCACCCTGATCGAGGTGCCGATGACGGGCCGGATCACCCGCACCGCCGCCCGTGAGGACCTGGAGGCGCTCCGCCCGGTCGCCGAGGAGATCGTCCGCGCCGCGCGCGACCACGACCTCATCGGCTACCTGGAGGCCGACCGGCAGTTCCACCTGTCGCTGCTGGCCCTCTCCGGCAACGAGCGCCTCGTCGAGACCGTCAGCGACCTGCGCAAGCGCTCCCGCCTGTACGGGCTGACGGCCCTGGACGAGCGCGGCGAGCTGATCCACTCGGCCGAGGAGCACCTGGAGCTCCTGGATCTGATGCTGGCCGGTGACGCCGAGGGGTCCGAGAAGTGCATGGACCGGCACCTCGGCCATGTGCGCTCACTGTGGGCGAAGAGCGCGAACGGCGAACCGCCGGCCGCGGACCGGAAGGGGCGCACGGCGGCCGTCCGGCACTGAGGCCGTCCTGAACTCCGTGGTGACATGCGCCTGTTGGGCCCGGTGCCGTGCGAGGCGGCCTGGGGCTCCGAGGCCGATTCCCGGCCGGAGGTGAGCCGTTCGCCGAACGGGCGGTCCCCCGCTCCGCCCGTTCGGCGAACGCACCGGAGCCGCATCCTGCCCGACGGCGGGAAGGACAACCGGAGACCCCCTGAGTATATTGGCCGGGAGCCAGTCAACGCAGGAGTTAGCGCATGTCCCCGCGAAGCGCGTCGGTCAACGAGGAGTTGCGCCGCCGGTCCCGCGAGCGCCTCCTCCAGGCGACGGTCGAACTCGTGGGCGAGCGGGGGTACGAGGCGACGACGCTCGCGGACATCGCGGACCGGGCGGGCACGGCCCGCGGCCTGGTGTCGTACTACTTCCCCGGCAAACGGCAGCTGTTGCAGTCGGCGGTGCACCGGGTGATGCATCTGGAGCTCGCCGCGGGGCTGGAGCGCGACCCGCGCACCCAGGACGGGCGCGAGCGCCTGGCGCGGGCGATCGACGCGGTCCTGGGCCTGGCGCGCGACCGCCCGCTGCTGATGCGCACCCACATGGCAGGGATCCTCCAGGCCCAGGGCTTCGTCCAGTGCCCCGAACAGCAGCGGCTGGCCCACCTGCTGCGCGACACCGTGGCACGGTACGGCTCACCCGACCCGGACACCGATTATCCGCTGCTGCGGGCGCTCCTGATGGGCGCGGTGGTGGCGATCCTGCTGCCGGGCGCGCCGATGCCCCCCGAGCGGCTGCGGGCCGAGCTGTTCCACCGGTACGGGCTGTGCTGGGGGCTCGGCGTCCCGCCCGGCCCGGAGCCGCCGCCCGCGGGCACCTGAACCGGCCGGAACCGCCCCACGGCCCCCGCGCCTCTCCCGCATCCCGTCTCCCGGTGCGATCCTGGAGGCAACTGCGGGACGCCTGCGGGACCCCGCGGGACCCGTGCGGGAAGGGGTGCCCACCGTGCTTCGCGTCGCAGTCGTCGGATCCGGTCCGAGCGGGGTCTACACCGCCCAGGCCCTGGTGCAGCAGCGGGACGTCCCCGGAGTGACGGTCGACGTCCTGGACCGGCTGCCGTGCCCGTACGGCCTGGTGCGCTACGGGGTGGCGCCGGACCACGAGAAGATCAAGTCCCTGCAGAACAACCTGCGGGCGGCGCTGGAGCACCCGGCGGTCGCGTTCCTCGGCAACGTCCGGGTGGGCGAGGGACCGGGTGCGGTCACGCCCCGCGGGCTGCTGGATCTCTACCACGCGGTGGTCTACTGCGTCGGGGCGGCGACCGACCGGCGGCTCGGCGTCCCCGGCGAGGACCTGCCCGGCAGCTTCTCGGCCACGGAGTTCGTCTCCTGGTACAGCGCGCACCCCGACGCGGCCCCGGGCGGTTTCGTGCTCGCCGCGCGCTCCGCGGTCGTCATCGGGGTCGGCAATGTGGCGGTCGACGTGGCGCGCGTCCTGGCACGCGGGGCGGAGGAGCTGCGGCACACGGACGTGCCCGACGCCGCCCTGAGGGCACTCGCCGACAGCCGGGTGACCGACGTCCACATGGTGGGCCGGCGCGGGCCGTCCCAGGCGAAGTTCACCACGAAGGAGCTGCGCGAGCTGGGGTCGCTGCCGGGCGCCGAGGCGCTGGTGCGGGCCGGGGAGGCGGCGCTGGACCCGGCGTGGGCGGACCCGTCGGGGCTGCCGGCGGTCGGCCGGCGCAATGTGGAGGTCCTGCGCGGCTGGCCCGGTGAGCCGTCCCTGGCGCGGGCGCGCCGCGTGCGTCTGCGGTTCTTCCTGCGTCCCGTCGCGCTGCTGGGCGAGGAGGCGGTGCGGGCGGTGCGCTTCGAGCGGACCGTGCCGGACGGGCGGGGCGGTGTGGTCGGCACGGGGCGGTTCGAGGAGATCGAGGCGCAGCTGGTCCTGCGGTCGGTGGGCTACAGGGGGCTGGCGATCCCGGGGCTGCCGTTCGACGCGGAGCACGGGACGGTGCCGCACGCGGGCGGGCGGGTCCTGCGGGACGGGGCGGCGTCCCCCGGGGAGTACGTCGCCGGGTGGATCAAGCGCGGGCCGACGGGCGTGATCGGCACCAACCGTTCGTGCGCCAAGGAGACGGTGGCCGCCCTGCTCGCCGACGCCGAGGCCCTGGCGGCGCGGCGGCCCGCGCGGGACCCGCGCGCGGCGCTGCGGGCGGCGGGCCTGGAGCCGGTGGAGTGGCCGGGCTGGCTGGAGATCGAGGCGGCGGAGGCCGCCCTGGGGCAGCGGCTGGGGCGCGGGCGGGTGAAGATCCCGGACTGGGACGGCCTGCTGGCCGCGGCCCGCGCGCAGCGGTAGCGGACGCCCGCCGCCGCTCCCGCGGCGCGCGGCCGCCGTTCACCGCTCGCCGAGGCGCTCCGCCTGGCGGACGGCCGCCGTCAGGACGCTGTCGAGCAGCCCGGGGAAGAGCTCCTCCAGGTCGGCACGGCGCAGGGCGCTCATCTTCGCGGTGCCCCGGTAGACCTGCTCGATCACTCCGCTCTCGCGGAGCACCCGGAAGTGGTGGGTGGTGGTGGACTTGCTGACCGGGAGGTCGAAGTACGAACAGGGCTGTTCGTCACCGCACTCGGCGAGGTAGCGCACGATCGTCAGGCGCATGGGGTCGGCGAGCGCGTGGAGCACGCCTTCGAGGCGGATCTCCTCGCGGGCGGGGTGTTCCAGCGAGCGGCCGGCGGCCGGGGGCCGGGTCTGCGGCGGCACGGCTGCTCCTCGGGGTCGGGGTCGGTGGGGCGCCGGGCGGCATCGCGCGCGGCTGCGGACAGGTCTCCATAGTACGAGAGGCTTCGTAGTTTGACATCCACCGTAATACGATGGGTATCGTACGAAGCACCTCGCCGCGGGGCGGGGCCGTGATGTGAAATGGAGCCTGTCGTGAGCGAGAGCGCACTCTTCGAGCCGTACACCCTGCGGTCGCTGACCATTCCCAACCGCGTCTGGATGGCCCCCATGTGCCAGTACTCCGCGGAGGTCTTCGGGCCGAACGCGGGCGTCGCGCAGGACTGGCACTTCGCTCACTACGCCGCCCGCGCCGTCGGCGGGGCCGGCCTGATCCTGGTGGAGGCCACGGCCGTCTCACCCGAGGGCCGGATCAGCCCCGCGGACCTCGGCATCTGGAACGACACCCAGGTCGAGGCGCTGCGGCGGATCACCGCCTTCCTCAAGGAGCACGGCACCGTGCCCGGCATCCAGATCGCGCACGCCGGGCGCAAGGCGGCGACCGAGCGGCCCTGGCGCGGCAGGGGGCCCGCCGGTGCCTCGGAGGCATGGCAGCCGGTGGCCCCGAGCGCGGTCCCGTTCGACGAGGCCCACCCGACGCCCGACGAGCTGACGGTGGAGCAGATACAGGAGATCGTCGGCCGATTCGGGGAGGCCGCCCGGCGGGCGCTGGCCGCGGGCTTCGAGGTGGTCGAGGTGCACGGCGCGCACGGCTACCTCGTCCACGAGTTCCTCTCCCCGCACAGCAACCACCGCACCGATGCCTACGGCGGGTCCTTCGAGAACCGCGTCCGCTTCGCACTGGAGGTCGTCGACGCGGTGCGCGCGGTGTGGCCGGAGGACCGGCCGGTCTTCTTCCGGGTCTCGGCCACCGACTGGCTGTCGGAGAACGCCGACGACGCGCGCGAGGGCTGGACGGCGGACGAGACGGTCCGGCTGGCGCGAGAGCTGCGCGCCCACGGCGTGGACCTGCTCGACGTCTCCACCGGCGGACTCGCCCCCGGCACGGCCATTCCCACCGGCCCGGGCTACCAGGTGCCGTTCGCGAGCCGGGTGCGGGAGGAGACCGGGCTGCCCACCGCCGCGGTGGGCCTGATCACCGACGCCGGGCAGGCCGAGAAGATCGTCGCGGGCGGCGAGGCCGACGCGGTGCTGCTGGGCCGCGAACTCCTGCGCGACCCCCACTGGCCGCACCGCGCCGCCGCCACCCTGGGCGCCGACAAGCGCGTGCCGGACCAGTACGCCTGGGCGGTCTGAGCCCCGGCGCCGGCGCGGCGGAGCCGGCCGGGGGACCTCCGACCGGCCCCCGCCGCGCCGCGTGCGTTCGCGCGGAGCGGGACTGAGCCAGTAGGGTGACGCCCCGTGGCTGCACGACCTTTGAACGAGATCGTCGAACCGGGCTGGGCCAAGGCATTGGAGCCGGTGGCCGGGCGGATCGCCGCGATGGGCGACTTCCTGCGCGCCGAGATCGCCGCGGGCCGTACCTATCTGCCCTCCGGCGCGAATGTGCTGCGCGCCTTCCAGCAGCCGTTCGACGACGTAAGAGTGCTGATCGTGGGTCAGGACCCGTATCCGACCCCCGGGCACGCCGTGGGGCTGAGCTTCTCCGTCGCGCCCGAGGTGCGGCCGCTGCCCGGCAGCCTGGAGAACATATACCGCGAGCTGCACACCGACCTCGCCCTGCCCCGGCCGTCCAGCGGGGACCTCACCCCCTGGACGCGCCAGGGCGTCCTGCTCCTCAACAGGGCCCTGACCACCGCCCCGCGCAAGCCCGCCGCGCACCGGGGCAAGGGCTGGGAAGAGGTCACCGAGCAGGCGATCCGGGCCCTGGTGGAGCGGGGCGGGCCGATGGTGGCGATCCTCTGGGGGCGCGACGCGCGCAATCTGCGTCCCCTGCTGGGCGCGGTGCCCTCCGTGGAGTCCGCCCACCCCTCCCCCATGTCCGCCGACCGCGGCTTCTTCGGGTCCCGGCCCTTCAGCCGGGCCAACGAGCTGCTGGCCCGTCAGGGCGCCGCCCCCGTGAACTGGCAGCTCCCTTGAGCCCTCTCCTCACCCCGCCCGGGTGACGTCCATGGCCGGTCCGGTCCTGGGGATCGACTCGGGCGGTTCGGGGCTCCGGGTGGCCCTGGGCCCCGCTCACCGCGGCGGCCCGCCGCTGACCTGGTCCTCCCCCGCCCCGGCCGTCATCGGTGCGGCGGGGATCGATGCCCGTGGCCTCCTCGACCAGGTGCTGCCCGCCGCCCGGGAACTGCTGGGCCGGCTGGGCGCCGACCGCTGCGAAGCCGTGTGCGTGGGCGCCGCGGGGATGGCCGGGCTCGGCGGCGAACTGCAAGCCGTGCTGCCGGGCGCGCTGCGCGACGCCCTCGGCGTGCGGCGGCTCGCCCTCGCCGGTGACGGTGTGACGGCGTACGTGGGCGCTCTCGGCCAGCGGCCGGGCGCGGTCGTGGCCGCCGGCACGGGGATGATCGCGCTGGGCACCGACCTGACCCCGGAAGGCGGTTGGCGGCGCGCCGACGGCTGGGGCCATCTGCTCGGCGACTGCGGCGGCGGCGCCTGGATCGGCCGGGCCGGACTGGAGGCGGCGCTGCGCGCCCACGACGGGCGGACCGGCGGGTCACAGCTGTTGCTGGCGCGGCTGCACACCGTGTTCGGCCCGCCCGCGGAGCTGCCCGGCCGGCTGTACCCCCGCGCGGACCGGCCCGCCGTGCTCGCCTCCTTCGCGCCCGAGGTCGGCCGGTGCGCCACCGCCGACCCCGTCGCCGCCGGCATCCTCCGCGAGGCCGCCCGGCACATCGTCGAGGCCGCCGCGGCGGTCTGCCCGGCCCCCCGCCGACCGGTGGTTTCCGGCCGGGCGGACCGGTGGGCGGCCGGCTTCCAGGAGACGGAAGAGGCTGCTGCGACCTGTGAAGTGGCATTCACCGGTGGTCTCTTTCGCCTGGGTGAGCCCCTGCTCGCACCCGTGCGCGAAGAATTGCAAAAGCAACTACCGCACGCGCGGTCGGTCGACGCTGCGGGCGACCCCCTGGACGGCGCGTTACACGTGGCGGGAGCGCTGATGAGGGGCGATCTGCGGGTGCCCGCCGACCCCGCGATGTTGCGTATTATTTGCTGAACACCTTCACGACAGTCGCATGCGTAGGCGAATAAATCCGGACAGAGGCCACCCGGATGCACCCACCCGAACGTCCCGGTGCGATGAACGACTAACATGCGGCGCCATGAGCTCCCCCACAGGGCCCGCGCCCGGCCTGCCTGTACGAATGCCGCAACCCCGTCAGCCCGGACGGCACCGGCGGCCGGAGCCAGCGGCCGCACCGGTGGGTGCACCCCCGCTGGTTCTCGCCGTGCCCGGCGCCCCCGACCCCCTCACGCGGCGCATCGCCGAGGAGATCCTCAGCATCGCCCGCTCCGAGCTTCCCGGCCTGGACGCGCGCATCGGCTACGTGGACGCCGACGGCAGCGAGGGCTACCCCGCGCTGGAGTCCGTCCTGGCCCACGCGTCCGCCCAGCGCACCGCTCGCGCGAGCGAAGCCGCCGCCTCCGCCACGGCGCCCGGCGAGGAGGCGCCCTGGGACCGGTGGCCGACGGCCGTCGCCGTACCGCTGCTGGCCGGCCCCGACAACGCCCTCCTGCGCCGGATACGCCAGTCCGTGATGAACAGCGGTTCCGTCACCGAGCTCAGCGACACGCTCGGCCCGCACCCCCTGCTGGCCGAGGCCCTGCACGTGCGCCTCTCGGAGGCCGGTCTGGCGCGAGCCGACCGTGCCCGACTGTTCACAGTTGCAACTGCCGCGGACGGAATCGTCCTGGCGACGGTCGGCGGCGAGGAGGCCGTGCAGGCCGCCGGCATCACCGGCATGCTGCTCTCCGCGCGCTTGGCCGTGCCCGTGCTGGCCGCCGCGCTGGACGAGGAGGGCGCCATCGCCCGGGCCGCTGACGAGCTGCGCGCGTCCGGCTCCCGGAACCTGGCGCTCGCGCCGTGCCTGATCGGCCCCGAGGTGGCGGAAGGTCTCGCGGCCGAGGCGGCCCGGGAGGCCGGCTGCGCCGCGGCCGAGCCGCTCGGCGCCTACCCGGCGATCGGCAAGCTCGCCCTGGCCAAGTACGCGTCCGTCCTGGGCATAGCCACGCAGCCGTCGCTGCAGGGCGTACCGGCCCGCTGAGCCGGCCCGCACCCGCGGGCCCCGCGTGCCGCGCGGAGGGCCCGTGCGAGAACAGGAACACCATCCGGAAGGGGCTCCCGCGCCGCGGGGGCCCCTCCGGCCGTTCCGGGCCGGCTCAGGCGAAGAGCACGCAGGACGCGGCGGGCGCGGAGAGGGAGCCCCCGAGCCGGGGCAGGCCCGTGCCGGGGTCGACGGTGAACCAGGTGACGTCACCGGAGCGCTCGTTGGCCGCGTACAGGTGGCGCCCGCCGGGACCGGCCGTCAGATCGCGGGGCCAGGTGCCGCCGCAGCCGACGGCGCCCCGGAACGCGAGCTCCTCACCCGACGCGTCCAGGGCGAAGGTGACGATGCTGTCGTCCCCCCGGCTGGCCGCCCACAGGAACCGCCCGTCGGCGGAGACGACCGGCTCCGACGGATAGCGCGGCCCCCGCGTGCCCGGCGGCGCCATCGGCTGCTCGCCCACGGGCTCCAGTGCCCCCTCCGCGGCGCTCCAGCGGCAGATGGTGACCGTCGGGTCCAGCTCGTTGAGGACGTAGGCGCGGTCACCGCGGGGGTGGAAGGCGAGGTGCCGGGGGCCCGTCCCCGGCCGCAGCTTCGTCTCGCCGTGCGGGCGCGGCAGCCCGCTCACCGGGTCGAGGGCGTACGTCCGCACGGAGTCCGTGCCCAGGTCCACGGCGAGGAGCCAGCGGCCGGAGGGGTCGGGCAGGACGGCGTGCGGGTGCGGCCCCGCCTGGCGGTCGGCGACCGGACCGCCGCCCCGGTGCGCGAGAACCGCCGCGGGCGCGCCGGGCACGCCGCCCCTGCGCACCGGGAGGGCGCTGACGCTGCCCGACCCGTAGTTGGCGGTGAACAGGTGCGGCCCGGCGAAGGCCAGGTGGGTGGGCCCGTCCCCGCGCACGGGAACGGGTGCGCCGAGGAGCTCGGGCCGGGCGGGGTCGGCGAGGGAGAAGGCGGCGACCGTGCCCTCGTCGGTCTCGCTCACCGCGTAGAGCACGTCGGCACCCGGGGAGAGCGCGAGGAACGCGGGGTTCACGACGGCGTCGGTGGAGTGGAGCGGTGTCAGCGCACCGGTGCCGGGGTCGGCCGCGGCCACCGTCAGGCCCTTGCCGCCGGCTTCCGTGAAGGACCCGATGTAGGCGTAACGCCCCTGCCCTCTTTGCCGGCCCCTGTTGCTCAACGTGCCGTTCACCGTGCCCGCCCTCCCCGCCGAACCACTGGGCACCCGACGCTACACGGCGTCCCCGGTGGCCCCGCGGCGGCCTCCCGGCCCGGCCCGCCGGTCCGTCAGGGGAACTGCCAGCGGGTCTGGCTGTAGGGCTCGCCCTTGCCGAAGCCGAAGGCCGTGCGGGGGGCGACCTCGAAGACCAGCGCCGCGCCGGCCTCGGGGTTGACGAACGCCCCGTCCCGCACGTCGAAGTGCCACGCGCTGCCGTACTTCGCCTCCCATGCCGCGGCGAGCCGCCGCAGCCGCGTCTCGTCCCGCACGGCCACGGCGTCGCCCTCGACGACCAGGTCGTAGCCCTCCGCGAGGCTGTTGCAGCCGGTGGTGAGGGCGACGTGGGGGTTGCCGCGCAGGTTCTTCGCCTTCCGCTCGTCCGCGCCGGTGCAGAAGTGCAGCGCGCCGTCCGCCCAGACGCCGATGAGCGGGGTGACGTGCGGGCGCCCGTCGGGTCGTACGGTCGTCAGCCAGTAGACCTCCGCCCGGGCCAGCCGGGTGACGGCGTCCGGCCACGCGACCGCCGCCGCCCGCTCGCTGCTGTAGCGCTCGTCGAGTGCGGTGCGGGGTTCCTTCTCGGCCATGGGTGTCCTCCTGGGTGACCTGGAGCGGGGGTCAGGCGGGCGGGCGGTGTCCGACGGGGTCGGGGGCGGGCTGCGGTGGTTCGCCGCGGCGGACGGCGCCCGGGGCGCGCGGGACCGGGCGGCGGGCGCGGGCGGAGGAGCTGAGCTGCCAGGGGACGCTCATCACCATGACGCCCGGGGTGAACAGCAGGCGGCTCTTCAGCCACAGCGCGGTCTGGTTGTGCAGCAGTTGTTGCCACCAGTGGCCCACGACGTACTCGGGGATGACGACGGCGACCGCCCCCCGGGGACCGGCGTTCCGGATACCGCGGACGTAGGCCACCACCGGGCGGGTGATCTCGCGGTAGGGCGGGTCCAGGACCGTCAGCGGTACGTCGAGGTCGAGGTCCGCCCACTGCCTCTCCAGTTCCGCGGCCGCGTCCCGGTCGACGGCGACGGTGAGGGCCTCCAGGCCGCAGGGGGCGAAGGCGCGGGCGTAGGCGAGAGCCCGCAGCGTCGGTCTGTGGACCGTGGAAACCAGGACGACGGTCCGCACGTCGCTCGGGGGCATGAGGTCGGAGCGGGGGTCGGTGACCGCCAGTTCGGCGGCGACGGCGTCGTAGTAGCGCCGGACGGCCCGCATCGTCGTCCACAGGACGATCGCCGCCAGCACCGCCAGCCAGGCGCCCTCGGTGAACTTGGTGACCAGCACGATCACCAGGACCAGGCCGGTGACGACGGCGCCGAGCCCGCCCAGGACCCGGGCCCCGCGGCCGTGGCGGCGCGCCGCCGGGTCGGTCTCGGTGCGCAGGACGCGGTTCCAGTGCCGGACCATGCCCGTCTGGGAGAGGGTGAAGGAGGTGAAGACGCCCAGGATGTAGAGGTGGATGAGGCTGGTGACGTTCGCCTTGAAGAACCACAGCAACAGGCCGGCGGCGAGGGCCAGGGCGAGGATGCCGTTGGAGAAGGCGAGCCGGTCGCCCCGGGTGTGCAGCTGGCGCGGCAGGTAGCGGTGCTGCGCGAGGATCGAGGCGAGCAGCGGGAAGCCGTTGAAGGCGGTGTTCGCGGCCAGGACCAGCACCAGGGCGGTGGCCGCCTGGACGAAGTAGAAGCCGAAGCTGGTGTCGCCGCCGAAGACGGCGGAGGCCAGCTGGGCGATGACGGTGCGCTGGGTGTGCGCGGAGCAGTCGCCGCTCAGCCCGGTGAGCCGGCAGGGGTCCGCCGCGATGTGCACCTCGGCCACCAGCGCGAGCGTGGTGACCCCGGCGAACATCACCACGGCGACCGCGCCCATGACGGCCATCGTCGTCGCGGCGTTCCTCGGCTTCGGCTTGCGGAAGGCCGGCACGCCGTTGGAGATCGCCTCCACCCCCGTCAGCGCCGTACAGCCGCTGGAGAAGGCGCGCAGGCACAGCATGACCAGGGCGAAGCCCGTGAGGCCGGTGTCGGCGGGCGCGGCCTCGACGCCGTACGCGGCGCTCTCGGCCCGGGGCGCGTCGCCGAGCAGGGAGCGGAGCAGCCCGGTGCCCACCATGATCAGCACGCCGGTGATGAAGAGGTAGGTCGGGGCGGCGAACGCCCGGCCGGACTCCCGGGTGCCCCGCAGGTTCACCCCGGTCAGCAGGACCACGAAGCCGACGGCCATCGGCACCCGGTACGCGGCCAGCCCCGGCAGCGCCGAGATGATGTTGTCCACGCCGGAGGCGACCGACACCGCCACGGTCATCACGTAGTCGACGAGCAGGGAGGCGGCGACCACCAGTCCGGCCGAGGGGCCGAGGTTCGTCCGGACGACCTCGTACGAGCCGCCGCCGCTGGGGTAGGCGTGCACCACCTGCCGGTACGAGAGCACCACCACGGCCATCAGGGCGACGACGGCGGCGGCGATCCACGGGGTGAAGTGCAGGTAGGCCAGCCCGCCGAGGGTGAGCACCAGCAGGATCTCCTGCGTGGCGTAGGCGACCGAGGACAGCGGGTCCGAGGCGAAGATCGGCAGGGCGAGGCGCTTGGGCAGCAGCGTCCCGTGCAGCTCTTCGCTGCGCAGGGCCCGGCCGACGGCCAGCCGCTTGAGGAGCTCGGTGACGGGGAGCACCGGTCGAGCGTAGGCACCCCCCGGGGTGTGCCTACGGGTACGCAACGCCGGGAGCGCCGGATGGGCGCGGGTGCGCGTGATCGGGGACTCCGATGGCGTACGCCGGGGCGGGTGACCGCTCCGGCCGGGCGGTGGGAGCGTCGAGAGCGGGGTGGTGCGGCCATTGGCCTCTTTCCGGCCCGGGCCGGGCGGGTTTGAGTGGGCCATTGGCACAGTATTTTCGGCCTCTCTTGAGCCATCAGTCGAAGGGGTGGTGTGATGAGGGTGTCGATGGCGCTGCGGATCTCCGCGGCGCCTTTTTCATGTCGGACCACTGAAGGGGCGGGATGCAGTGCTGAAGAGGGCGTTCGTGGCACCGGATCCGGGTCGGGTCAGGCTGCGGACCGCCGCCCGTGCCGTCGTCGGCGTGGGCTTCGCGGTCACCGTCGTAGGACTGTCCGGACTCCCGCTGGCCGCCTCCATCACCGGTGGGCTCGCGGCGCTGCTCGCGCTGTTCACGGTCGCCGACCCGACCGTGTCCCGTCAGGTGGTCACCACCGCCCTGCTGCCGGTCGTCGGCTTCCCGGTCCTGGCGCTGGCGGCGGCGCTGCACGGGCAGCCGCTGGTGCGGGACGCGGTGTTCCTCGCCGTCGTCCTGGCCGGCGTCTACGCCCGGCGCTGGGGCCCGCGCGGGAACGCGCTCGGCATCTTCGGCTTCATGATGTTCTTCGCGACGCAGTTCCTGCACGCCGTCCCCGCGCAGCTGCCGCTCCTGTACGCGGCCGTGATCATGTCCCTGGCCGCGGCCGGTCTCGTCCGGTTCGGGCTCTGGTGCATCGAGCGGCGCACCCCGCCGCCCGCCGGGCCGCCCCCGCTGGCCGCCCGCGGTCTGGCGCGCGTCACCACCCGGCAGGCGTTCCAGGCCACGTTCGCCTGCGGGCTGGCGCTCGCCGTCGGCCAGGCGGTCTCGGACGAGCGCTGGTACTGGGCGGTCGGCACGGCCTGGTGGATCTTCGTCAACACCGCCTCGCGCGGTGAGACCCTCGTCCGGGGCTTCCGCCGGGTCGTCGGCACGGTCCTCGGCATCGGCACGGGGATGCTCGTGGCGATCCCGCTGCACGGGGCCGCCCTGCCCACCGCGGTCCTCATCGCGGCGTGCGTCTTCGCGATCTTCTACACGGCCGCCGTCTCCTACACCTGGATGATGTTCGCCGTGACGGTGATGGCCGGCCTGCTCTACGGGCTGCTGGGCGTCCTGGACGCGGAGCTGCTCGCCCTCCGCCTGGCCCAGACCGGCGTCGGGGCGGTGGGTGCCTCCCTGGCCGTCCTCGTCCTCCTGCCCGTGACCACGCACGCCGCCACCGACGCGTGGATCCGGCGCGCGCTGCGCTGCGTGCACGCCTGCGCCACCGAGGCGGCCGCGCGCCTGGCCGGCTCGGAGAGTGCCGACCCCGGTCCGCGCGTCGCCGAGCTGGAGCTGCTGCTCGGCAGGGTGCGGCTCTCGCTGGCGCCGCTGGTGCACCCGCTGAGCCCGCTGCGCGCCCGCAAGGAGAAGGCCCGCCGGGTGCTGGCGCTCCTGGACGACTGCGCCCGCGAGGTGCGGGGGCTGGCGGCCATCGCCGCGGACCCGGTGGCCTCCCACGACGACCGCCTGGCCGCCGCCTGCTGGCGCGTGGAGGCCGCCGTGGAGGCGCTCACCACGCCGGGGAAGGCGCGCGAGGCGCAGGGCGCGGCGACGGCCGCCGCCGAGCACCCGCTGACCGAGCCCGCGCTCGCCCACCTGCACGGCCTGGAGAGGGCGCTGGCCGACCTGGCCGTACCGCTGCGCAGCTCCCGGCGCTCGCCGCTGGTCGGAGCCTGACCGGTGGGGGCGCGCCCGCACCGGCACGGCGGCAGGTAATGCTCTCCCCGCCAGGCCGTGAGGTGCGGGCATGACGGGGGCGGGGTCCGGGGCTGACAGCAGCGCCCACGTGCTGGGGGCCTCGCCTCCCGCCCGGCGCCGCCCACGGGTAGGGTGCCGGGTCATGATCGACTCCGACTTCCTGCACACCACCCGGACGTTCTACGACGCTGTGGCCACCGATTACGCCGACCACTTCCGCGATCTGCTGGCGGCCAGTCCCCTGGACCGTGGGATGCTCGCCGCTTTCGCGGACCTCGTGCGGGCCGAGGGGGCCGGGCCGGTGGCCGATCTCGGGTGCGGGCCCGGCAAGGTGACGGCGCACCTGCACGATCTGGGGCTGCCGGTCTTCGGCATCGACCTGTCCCCGCGGATGGTCGCGCTGGCCCGGGAGGCCCACCCGGCCGTCCGGTTCGACGAGGGCTCGCTCCTGGACCTGGACCTTCCCGACGGCACCCTCGGCGGGGTCGTCGCCTGGTACTCGATCATCCACCTCCCCGAGGAGCGGCTACCGGAGGCCGTCGCCGAGTTCCACCGGGTGCTGGCCCCCGGCGGCCACCTCCTGCTCGCCTTCCAGGTCGGTGACGAGCCCCTGCGCCTGGAGCAGCCCTTCGGGCATCCGGTGTCCCTCGACTTTCGCCGGCGACAGCCCGACCACATCGCCGAACTGCTGCGCCGGGCCGGACTGACCATGCAGGCGCGCATGGTGCGCGAGCCGGTCGAGGACGTGGAGTCGACCCCGCAGGCGTACCTGCTGGCCCGCAAACCTCACGACACCGCCGGCGCCTGACGCCCGCGGGCGCCTTGCCGGTGCCGCCGAGCCGGGCGGTGATCGTGCCGGCCGGCGCCCGCCCCGGCGTCAGTTCGGCTGCCGGCGCACCTGCTTCAGCTCGTGGTGGAGGGCCCAGGCGTCGGCCACCGGCCCGATGTGGTCGAGCTTGTCGGGGTTGCTGATGCCGCGGATGGTCTGGATCCGCCCGTCGAGCACGTCGAGGACCAGGGTCTGGAGCACCTTGCCGTCCCGGTCGCGGAAGATCGCGCCGGGCTGGCCGTTGACCTCGTGCGGCTCGCACGTCACGTCGATCCGGAGCAGCCGGGGGTAGAACGCGCCCAGCAGGCGGGCCGCGTTCTCCGCGCCCACGACGGTCCTGGCCAGCTGCGGGGCCTTGCCGCCGCTGTCCCCGACCAGTTGCACGTCGGCGGCGAGCAGGCTCTGCAGCCCGCTCACGTCGCCGTTCTTCAGGGCGTCGAAGAACCGCGTCGCCAGCTCCTGCCGCTCCTGGCGGTCCGCCGCGAACCGCGGCCGCCCGTCCTGCATGTGCCGCCGCGCCCGCACCAGCAGCTGCCGGCAGGCCGCCTCCGAACGCCCCACCGCCGAGGCGACCTCGTCGAACCCGAAGCCGAACACCTCCCGCAGCAGGAAGACCGCCCGCTCCAGCGGGCTGAGCCGCTCCAGCAGCAGCAAGGCCGCCATCGACACCGAGTCGGCCAGCTCCACCGACCGCGCCGGGTCCTGGTACGGGTCACTGAGCAGCGGCTCGGGAAACCACGGGCCCACGTACTCCTCGCGGCGCACCCGTGCGGAGCGCAGCACGTCGATCGATATCCGGGTCACCGCGGCCGACAGGAACGCCTTGGTCGACGTGGGCCGGGTCGCCGAGCCGTCGAAGCGCAGCCATGTCTCCTGCACCGCGTCCTCGGCCTCACCCACGCTGCCCAGAATCCGATAGGCGATCGAGAACAGCAGCGGCCGCAGCTCCTCGAACTCCTCGACCTTGCTCATGCCTGGTTCCTCCCCCTGAAAAGCCTTCTTCACCTGGCCGCACTCGCCGGCGCGGGCGGCCCGCCGATGATCATCTCGCTCGCCGGCGGGCCGGATCAACGCCCTCGGGCGCGGGCCCCCGGGCCGGTTGCCGCCGCGGTTCAGTGCGGGAACTGCCCGGCCTCGTAGTTGCCGGCCGGCTGCTGGGTGATGACGTTCAGCCGGTTCATCGTGTTCATGACGGAGATCGTCATCACCAGGGCGGTGAGCTGCTCCCCGTCGAAGTGCTCGGCAGCGTTCGCCCACGCCTCGTCGCTGACCCCGCCGGCCCCGTCCGCGATCCGTGTCCCCTGCTCCGCGAGCTCCAGCGCGGCACGCTCGGCCTCGGTGAAGACGGTGGCCTCCCGCCACGCCGCGACCAGGTGCAGCCGCACCGGGGTCTCGCCGGCGGCGGTGGCCTCCTTGGTGTGCATGTCGATGCAGACGGCGCAGCCGTTGATCTGGCTGACGCGCAGCGCCACCAGCTCCTGCGTCGCGGCGGGCAGCGGCGATTCCTGCATGGCCTTGCCGATCGCCAGGAAGTGCTTGAGGATCTTGCCGGCGATCGGGTCGGCGAAGAGGTCCAGTCGCGCGTCCATGGTGTGCTCCTTGGTGGTCGTCAGTGGCTGCTACATCCCTTGAGACGAGGCAGCCCGCCGCCCTGTGACATGGCGGTATGTGACGTGGGTCTCCCGGCGGCGGCCGGGTCGGCGGGCCCCCGGTTCACCCGTCGGGCCCGGCCGCTGAGCGGCAGAGTGCGTCGATGTCCTCGCCACATGCGAGGATCGGCTCCGGTTTTGATCTCGGAAATGGCGGGTTATGGGGGATGGCGTGCTCCTGAGCTGTTTGGGAGTCACTGAAGAGGAAGAGCGGGTCTACCGGTTCCTGCTCCGGAACGAGCAGGGCCTCATCGGGGAGAGCGGCCCGGTGGCGGCCATGAGCCAGGAGGGCGTGAAGTCGTCCGTCCGCCGGCTGGTCGCGCTCGGTCTGGTCCGTGTCCGGGATGACGGAAGCGTCGTCGCCGTCGACCCGGCCATCGGCGTCGAGCGGCTCATCGAGGACACGCTCTCCGGGCTGCGGGCGCGGATGCGGGACGTGGATGCCGCGCGGTCGGCGGTCTCGGAGCTGGGGCGGGAGTTCCAGCGGGGGACGCGGGTGGCGGCGGCCGACATCGAGCAGGTCCTCGGCGGGCGCGAAGTGTGGGCCCGGCTGGACGAGCTGGCCTTCTTCGCGCACCGGGAGGTGCTGGCCATCCACCCCAGCGCGCCGTGGAAGGGCCGGAACATCGAGGCCGCCCGCCCGCTGGACCTGCGGTGTCTGCGCCGGGGGCTGACGTTCCGGATGGTGGTCGTGCGGGAGGCGCTGCGGGACGCCCTGACCCGGGCGTACGTCGATGAGCTGGTGTCGGCCGGGGCGCAGGTGCGCTGCGTCGGGGAGCCGGTGCAGCGGACGATCGTCTACGACCGGAGTCAGGCGGTCGTGCCGCTCGACCCGGGTGAGACGCGGCGGGGCGCGGTGGTGGTGCGCCAGCCCGGTCTGGTGACCGGCCTCGTGGATCTCTTCGAGCGCACGTGGGAGTCGGCGGCCGACATCGCGACGCTGGAGGGTGGTCCCGGCGGGGAGCACCCGCTGTCCGAGCTCGACAAGCAGGTGCTGGACGTGCTCTCGCGGGTCGACAAGGACGAGGTGGCCGCCCGTGAACTGGGCGTCTCGCTGCGGACGTTCCAGCGGTACGTGGCCCAGGTGATGGCCCGGACGGGCGCGAACAGCCGGTTCCAGGCGGCGGTGCGGGCGAAGGAGCTCGGCTGGCTGTAAGGGCTGCCCGCACCGGTGCGGACACCGGTGCGGGCAGCGGTCACGGCCGGGCCTCCCGGCCGGCCCCGGTGAGCTCCTCAAAGGCGCGGTAGCCGCCCTCGACGCCGATCCGGACGTCGGTGAAGGCGAGGTACCGGCCGCTGATCAGCGGGGTGTCCCGGAGTTCTTCGACGAGGTGGTAGTACGCCTCCAGGTCCTCGGTCTCCAGCAGGGCGAAGTCCGTGTGCTGCGCGTGGAACGCCTCGGCGTCGAAGAAGCGGGCGGCGACCCGGTCGGCGTACTTCGCGAACACCGGCTGGATGTACCGCTCTTCCATGGCGTTGCGTTCGCCCCGGGAGAGGCCGAGCCAGGCAGGGGTGAAGGCGTAGCTGAGGATGACGGTGTAGCGCACGACGGCCTCTTTCAAGCGGCTGGGAACCAGGCAGAACGAAAGAGTGCCCGACGAGGGCGGCCCGGGGGCGGGAAAGGAGCGCCGGGAAGACGCCACAGACGTGGCGTCTTCACGACACCGGCGGCACCTTCACACCCCGGGAGCCGGGTCCCCCTCGGAGGGGGACCCGGCTCCCGGGGTGACTCAGCCGGCGAGCCGCGACGCCGCCGCGCCCCGGAGCGCTACGTCCCTGACGGCGCAGTAGACCTCGGCCGGGCTGTCGTAGTAGCGCCACGGAAGGGCCTCCACATAGCCGTCCACCAGCCGGAACTGCTCCAGCGCGGCCTCGTGGCTGCCCTGCTTGGTCAGGCAGTAGGCCAGCAGATGCCGGACCTCCGCGACCCTGGGGTGGTCCGGCCGCGCCGCGGCGACATCCGCCAGGGCGGCCTCGGTCAGCGCCCTCATCTCCGGCCAGCCGTATGCCTCGTCGGGGGCCTCATCGTCGTTGTGTTCGTACCAGCTGACCAGCGGGAACATCGTCAGCAGGCTGCCGCGCGGGGCCGTCGCCGCGGCCTGCGCGGCGAAGTTGCGGGCGATCTCCTCGGAGCCGCGCCACTTCGCGCTCCAGTACTGGAGCGCGCGCCAATGGGCCTCGTAGTGGTACGGGGCGCGGGCGGTGACCTGGCCCCACAGCTCGTGCATCGCCTCGTGCGGGGCGCTCAGGCCCATGTACAGCGGGATCTGCAGGAGGTACGGGGTCGGGTCGCCGGGGTCGGCCAGGGACACGGCCCGGGCGAAGTCCTCCCTGGCCTCCTTCAGCACCCGGTGGAAGCCGGCGAACCGCTCGGCCGAGGTGTCCTTGGCCCAGCCCCCGCCGCGGATCTCCCAGGCCACCGACACCTTCGCGTCCGCGTGGACCACGGCCGCGTCCGGATCGTCGGGGCGCGCGGCCTGCCAGGCCCGCAGCCAGGTGTCGTCGTCGGCCGCCCGCCCCGCGATGACACCGACGAGGTACGAGCGGCGTTCCCAGTCGGTGCCCGCGGCGGTGAGGGCCTGGGCGGCGGGCAGCCAATCGCCCCGGGAGAGGGCCTTCAGCACGGCTTCCGCCTCCGGGTCGGCGTACGCCCGGTTCGTGTTCTGGCGCTCCGGCGGCAGCAGGTCCGCGCCGATTTCGGCGGCGAGTCTCGCCGCGCCCTTGGCGCGCCTCTTGGACCGCAGCCAGAAGCAGAGCATGACGACGACAATGATGAGCGGGAGGATCCCGGACATGGTTTTCTACGGTCCGATCGGTCGTGAGTTCAGTAGTGTGCGGAGCTCAGTGGGCGAGGAGCGCGCGCAGTGGCGCGGTGTCCGGGGCGTCCGCGGTGGCCGCGCGTACGGCGGCGGTCAGCGCCTCGTCCGTCTCACCGGGGTGCGCGGTCCCCGGCAGCCGTAGCCGCACCTGCTCCGACCAGGAGAGCTCCCAGTACGCCCCCTTCTCCACCAGCGCCAGTTCCGCCAGCCGGTATGTCCCGGTCTCCAGCGCCGGCCGCAGGAATTCCCTTGCCGCCCTGCCCGTCGCCTGTGCCGCCTCCGACGACTTGGGCAGGTGCCCCGCGACCGACCACAGTTGTCCCGCGTCGGCGGAGTCCAGCAGGGCGGTGAGGTCGTCCGCGGCGCTGCCCGGGGCGACCCCCGCGGCGGCCAGGGCCGTCCGCAGCGGACCGGCGGCGGATGTCGCCAGCGCGTGCATTCCCCTATGTGCCAGTTCCGGCCATTCCGCCCGCCCCATGGCCAGTGCCTCCGGCGTGAGGAGGACGTCCTCCAACTGGGCCAGCACCTGCTCGGTGTCGCGCAGCAGCGCCAGCGCGGGCCGCACCGGATCCGCCCCACGGCCGTCGTCGGGCTGCGCCTCGATCAGCCGCACCCGCTCGGCCACCGGGGGGTGCGAGTCGTAGGGGGACGGCTCGTCCGCCGGCAGTTCGCCCCGCAGCTCCGCCAGGTCGGACCGGCGCCGGGGGTCCGCGAGCAGGTGGCGCAGACCGCCGAAGACCTCGCCGCGCGGCGGGAGGAGGCCCGCCTCGACGCCCAGCAGGGCGTACCGGCTCTGGTAGAAGTCGTGGGCGGCGTCGAGCGCGGCGATCTCCCGCAGCGCCGAGGCCGTGGCGTCCCGGCCCGCGACCCGGACCGCCATCCGGTCGGCGGCGAGCTCCTGCTGCCGGCCCACGCCACTGCTGGCCCGCAGGTAGAAGAGCGCGTACGCCTGGAACGGCTTGGCCATCAGCCGGTACCGGAGCCCGGTGCGCCCGGTGTCCACTCCCCTCGCCTGCTTGCCCTTGCGCAGCCGCTTGGCGTCCGCCTTCTCCTGCCGGGACGCCTCCTTGCCGATCCGCTTGCGCTCCTGCTCCTGGAAGGCCGCGACGGTCCGCAGGACGCAGTCACGGCCGCGCCGCGTGATGCCCGCAAGGCGGGTGTCGGCGTTGCCGTAGTGGCCCAGCTCGTGGGCGATCACCGAGTGCAGCTGCGGCTCGTTCAGACCCGTCAGCAGCGGCACGCCGAGGTACAGGCGACGGCGTCCGGGCAGCAGGCCGAGCAGTCGGGCGTCCTCGGAGACCGCGGCGTTCACCTCCCCGGTGAGGAGGATCTCGTCGGGCGGCCGGGTCCCCGAACGTTCAGCCAACGAGCGTACGGCCGCCCACAGTTCGGGCTGGTCGGCCTCGGTGACCGGCAGTGCTTCCTTGTCGCCCCCGGTGCTCGCGCCCAGCGCGAAGGCGCCCCGCAGGACCGGGTATCCGAGCAGGGCGGAGAAGACGGTCACCTTGACGGCGACCGGGGCCGGCGCCCAGACCCAGGCCGCGACGTCGGCTCCGAGGAGGACGCCGAGCACGACGAGAGCGACGAGATAGAAGCCGGCCAACAGAACCAACGCGCGCAGCGCGCGCGGAGATGCGCTCACAGAGCAGAGTCCCCCGCATGAAGAAGAATATGAGTGGGAGGATCATATGTGCGAATCGTGCATGGACTGGATCATTTTCGCCGGAAGGTGAACGGTCTCCCGAGACCGGACGGACCGGGTGCGGCCGTGACGAGCGGGCGCGGCCGCTACTCCGGAGGCAGGACCGGGCGCTGAAAGTAGCTGCTCGGGGGCGGTGCCACCGCGGGCCCTCGGGCGTAGGCGGCGACGGCCTCGGCGGAGACGGGCTCCAGGTCCGAGCGCTCGACCCAGAACTGGCGCAGCTCACCCAGGGCCACGGTGAACATCTCAGGATTCTTCGGGTCGCGCATGTATCGCGTGATCCCGAGTGGCGTCGACTTCTCATCGCTCGGGGTGAACTCGTCAGCCACGAAACGTTCCACCCTCTCGCTCTCCTTCTTTTCGGGTTCGCGCTGGAGAACTCGCCGGTTGGCTGCGACCACCTCGCGGTACACCGTATCGATGTCCTCCTGCAGCTGGTACACGGCATTGCGTGCGGCCTGGGCTGCCGCGGCATTGGCGGGCTCCACCTTGACGCGGTCGTAACCCCAGAGGCGTGAACGGTAGCTCGGCCCCACCTCCCGCACCCAGGAATTGGCGTCGAACATTTCACCGGAGCGGACCACGGGCACCTTCCCCGAATACCGGTAGATGGTCACGTCCTTGGAGCGCAGCCGGAAGATGTTGCCGCCTTTTTCGGCAGCCTGCTTGCGCATCTGCTCATCGACGCCGCGCAAGGTGGTGGCGCGAATCTGCTCGACGGTATCGGTGATGTCATGCTCTCTCATGAAGTACCGGGCGCCAACGTGGTCGATCGTGTTCAGCTGCCTGGCGGTCTCCAGGAAGAGCACCAGGCTCTGGATGTCGGGGATGAGCGAGGGAAGGTGCCGACGCAGTGCTTCGATGTCGATGCTGACGATGTGCGGTTCTTTGTGGCCGAATACCAAACCGGTCTCCGGCTCGCTCCACGGGACCCGTTGCCCAGTCTTCTCGTCGCGCATTTCCCAGCGTGGATCGGCCCCGAACTCGATGTAGAAGCGGATCTGCCTCTGCACCTGCTCGATACGCTTCTGCTGGGCGGTGAGCGCCGCACCGAACGGCGCGAGCAGCTCGTTCGCGACTGTGATGACCCCCAGGGCCCCGGCGAACGCACGCGCGGCCGGTCGGAGGGCCACCGCGGGAGGCTGTTCGTACGGGGTCATCTGCGCCAGCGCCGGGCCTTCGGGAGTGAGGATCCGCCGGACCGGTGCGGGTGAGCCGGTCGCGGGATCGATCTCCGGCAGTGGTTCACCACCCGGGCGGATGATCCGGATCCAGATCTCCCCGTCCTGGTACCCCGTCACGGGCCGGCCCTGGGCGTCACGCACGATCTCGTCGATGACCAGGAATTCGCTTGTACCCAGACCGGTGATGTAGGGCACACCGCCCCCTGCGAAGGGCACCGAACCGCGCTGGAGCTCCGCTGCCGACCGCAGCCGGGGGAGGGCCGAGGGAGGGGGCAGCGACGGTGGCCCCTGAGCCGGTGCGGGCTGCGGTGCCGGTGCGAGCTGCGGTGCCGGCGCGGGCTCGGAGGGTTGCGCGGGGCCCAGCAGTCCGGCCGGAGCCGGGCCCGGCAGCAGCTGAGGTGGCGGCGGCACCGGCGCCGTCCCTTTCGGGAAGACGAACGCCAGCGACACCACCGGCTGCTCGCTGACGAGCAGTTGCCCGTTGGTCTCCGTCAGGCGGTACAGGCGCTCCGATGTGGCTGCGAGCCCGTTGTGCTCCGTAAGAATCTTGCGCACCCGGTCCGGTGTGATGAAGTCCGCGGTGGACTTGAGTTCATACACTGTGCGGGTCCCGTCTTTGAGCTTGTGCAGTTCCGCCCGGACGGCGAGCGACTGCAGCGTAAAGGCGGCAAGATAGCGCAGTTGCTCTGGTGTCCACGGCATGTCGATCCGTTCCACAGATGCCCCGACTCCCATCGCACCGCCGCCGCCCAACTGGGAGACACCTCGCGCCGTGATGATCGTGTGATGCGCCGACGCGAGACCCGTCACGGTCCGGCCGACGCCCTCCGGTGCATAAGTGAAGGAACGTCCGTCCCGCAGCACGGTCACATGCCCGTCCTCGAGATACTTCTCGATCTGCCGGTGGATCTGCTCCGTTCCCTCCTGCCCGCCACGCTTGCCCGCCTTCACCTCGAATACTTCCCACACCTGGAGGCCGCTGCCGATCAGCTCCCCGATCATTCCGTCACGGAACAATTCCGAGGCGCCGTGCTGAGGTTTGCCACCCGCCGAGCCGACGACTCTCTTGGCCCGGACGCCGAGGAACAGCTTTGCTCGGGGGTGCCCTTGCTGTTGCCACATCCGGAGTTTGGCTTCCATGACCGGCCGCGCGAGGATCTCACCGACGTTTCCCACGGCGATACGGAGATACCCGATGGACACTTCTCCGCCTGCCAGCTGTTCCTCCGGGATACGGGAAAGCCTCTCCTCCAGTTCCTCGGGATATCGGCTGAGGAAATCCACGTCCCGTGCGAAGTCCTCCGGGTCATAGCTCGCCGGCCGTTGGAGTTCGCCCAGCCGGAGAACGTCCGCCTCCCCCGGGCTCTTCGGCTCGATCTCCTTGCCCAGATTCGGGCCGAGCACGGTGAGCAACAGCTTGCGGTTGGATCCGCGGGCCAGTCGGAACCACCGTTCCGGGGGCGCCGGGGCGGAAGACGTCTTGAAGTAGTGGTGGTACGCCTCTTGGAGCTTCTGGTACTCGGGGCGGAACGACTTGCCGTCCTCGGTCAGCACCTGTGCCGCGGTGGGAAAGGACGCCTGCGGCGGAGGGTCCTCGCCGCGTTGGAGGCGCGGTCCGAGCACCTGTTGCTGGGCAACGTGGGCGAGCTCGTGGCCCAGCAGCCCCGGCGATGCCCCGGCTTCCCCCATGACGATGTGCTCGCCCAGCGTGAACGCGGCCGCGCCGGCCGCGCGCGCCGCCGCCGGGTCGACGTGGACGCGTACCCCCCGGAAGTCGGCGCCCAGCAGCCGTTCGCCGACCCGGCGGGACGAGGCGTCGAGAGGGCCGGGCTCCCCCGCGCCGGCGGTCCCCGGCGCCTCCCTGCCGAAGGCCGCGCCCAGCCGGTCCGCTTCCTGTTCCAGCGGGTCGTCCCGGGGGCCGCCGGCCGACTTCGCCTGCACCGCCCGCCGGCCCAGCCCGGCGTGCCGGGCGGCCGGGGGCTCCGGCGCCGCGCCGGGGCCCGGATCGGGCGCCCGGCGGGCCCGCTCGGCGGGCGCGGCCGCATCGGCCTTGCGCTCGGCGTCGGGCGCGTCACCCATCAGCTCAGCCGACCGGCATGAGGGAGTAAAGGATCAGCATCGCCTGGCGCTCGTCCGAGGCGAGCGGAACGTCCACGACGCGGTTACCGATCCGGAGTTCCTGCGGGTGTTCCTGCCCCGTCACGCGTCCGACCAGGTCCCTCGCCTGTCTGATGAGCAGGTCGGCCGTCTCCTGCTCGCCGTTCCTCCAGTCCGGGTCGATCCACAGCACCGGCGTCGCGTCCACGATGTCCCTCCCCCGCACCGCGTCGGAGAGCGCGGCCAGTGTCGTGTCGAAGGAGTTCCGGTCAAGGCGCCCGTCGGTGAGTCGGACCGTGCCCAGCACACGGGCCTGCATGTCGATGACACCGGGTTGCCGCTCGGTGATGGCCTCCATCAGACCCGGATCCGCCACATGCGGATTGCTCAGCATGACCACCCGCAGGAGGCCCCGCCCCGTGGGCCCGGACGGGTAGGCGATCAGGAAGACGCCGCCATCCGTTTCGGGTTCGAACAGGCCGGCTGGTGCGCTCACTTGAGTGACACGGGCCTGCGGGTCCAGTACGGCAGCGGAGGGCAGCGCGGTGGCGATCGCCATGGCGCGGTCGAAGCCGGCGGGCACGGGGCCCGCCGCGCCGAATCCGACGTGGTGGATCGCCTTCGGGGCGTCGGTGGCGACGTAACTGCGGCGCAGTTCCTCGGCGCTGGTCCTGGCCTTGGCCGTGTCGGGGTCGAACAGCACCGACCGGACCCGCTCCCAGGGAAGCTCGTCGGCGGTGCCGCGCTTCAGGAGCGCCGCCCATTCGGCCGCCTGGTCGCGACTGGTCGCCGCCGCCACCCACACCACGACACCACGCGGAGCGAGCCGTTCTGCGGGTCGGTCGGGCCGACGGTGCCGGAAGGCGACCCAGTCGCGGGTCGGGGTGACGCCGGTGGCTCCCGGCTCGCTCTCCCGGGAACCGAACAGCTCGGCGCGGGCCCGGTCGTAGAAGTCGCTCTTCCCCGAGTGCGCGCCGCGCAGCAGGCCCAGCGAGATCTCGGCGAGCGGGCGGAGCGGGTGGTCCGGGTCCAGGGCCCGCGGATCCTGGCGGAAGTCGGCGGTGAAGCTGCGGTCGGGCAGTGTGACGCGTACGGAGCCGTCCTCTTCGAGCTCCACCGTCGTGGTGGGGCCGCCCTCGGGCCGGTGGCGGATCGTGAACTCCCGGGAACCCGACCGCTCGGTGAGCGTCACCGAGACGGCGAAGGACACGGGTCGTGCCGAGCCGGGCCCTTCGCCACCTCGCCCGAGGCTGACCGTGCCGTTGAACCGGAACCTCCGGGGGGCCTCGGTGCCGTCCGTGAACGGGGCGACCTCCACCCTTCCGAACAGCTCGAACAGGGCGGCTGCGGGGCCCCTTCCCTGCCCGTCCTCACCCTGACCGGCCCGGTACGGCGCGTAGACGTCGAGCTGCGCATTGACGCTCGCCGGCTCGCCGGGCCGCAGCCGCCACGGGTCACGGTCGCACGACAGGGACCCCCGGAGCGCGATCGGTTTGCCTTCCTCGTCGTCGAAATCGGCGGAGAACAGCCGTGGCCCGCCGTCGGCCCCGGCGGAGAACCGGCCGGCCTCCTCGGAGAGCTGCCGGAGGTGGTCCAGCCTGAGCCGCCGTTCGTTGGGGTCGGGGACGGTGAGCTGCGAGCCCTGCTCCTCGACGGCGGCGGCCAGCAGCTCGACCACATCGATTCCGTCCCGTTCGGTGGAGACCGCGCAGAGACCGGCTGTCACCAGGGAGAATCCGGCAGTGCCGACGGGCAGCCGCGCAATGCCGGTGCAGCTCACCGACCCTCCGGTGCGGGCCAGCCGCAGGTGGGCCGTGCGGCCGCGCCCGCTCGGGCGGGACGCCGACGTGAGGCGTCCGTCCGGCACCAGGATGTCGACGTCCGGTCGCGCCGAAGGGTCGTCCATGCCCGCGAGCAGGGAGATCCGGTCGCGGTGCCGGACCTCCTCCACCTCGTGCGGCATCTGGTCGGCGGGGACGGGCAGGAACCTGAGGTCGACCCCGGGCCCCAGCAGGCGGCGCACCTGGCGGTCGAGGTCTCCCGCGGGGTCGACCGGCAGATAGCCGGCCGGCGGCAGCTCGATCACACCCGCCCCGACGAGCGACCCTTCGGGCACGCCCTCCAATCCGGCGAGCTGACACTGGAACTGCGCGATCTGGGCGGCGAAGACGCTGTGCGGGCGCCTCCCCAGCCGGCCGTCCGTGAAGCAGCCCGCCGGGGTCTCCAGCAGTTCCCGCCGGGCGGTCCAGACGTCGGCGAACAGGGTGGTGCGGCCGGAACGCGCCAGGACCGCGAGGGGCACCTCGTTCCCGGCCGGGCCGGGAGCGCCCCGGCACCAGGTCGGAGAGGAGAGGAAGGAGGCCGACATGGGCGGCCCCGCCGCGGCTCGTTCGTCCGCGAAGTACGCCGCCGCTACCCGGGACCTGAGGTGCCGCGCCTCCAGGAGTACCGACGTGCCGCCCGGCAGAGCGCTGCCCAGCGCGAGGGGTCTCAGCCGCAGGACCACGCCGTCGATGCGGTAGGGACGCGCCGTTTCCGGGGCGCAGGCCCGTTCACAGGGGACCCCGTACACCTCGGTGGTGCCGCAGAGCCCCTCGGCCCACGCGAGGGTGAGCAGGTAGAGCGCGGTGCCCTCGGCGGCGTCGGCGGTGGGCGCCGTGCCGTTCGCCTCGCACGGGGCGAATCCCGCCCGTCCCGTGTCGGACGCGGAGGCCGGGGTCACGCCCCGGGTGGCGTCGAGGACGGTGTCGACCGTGGTGGAGACGGTGGCGGGCAGGAGCAGCACCCTGCCGCCGGGGTCGATCGCCAGGCCCGGTGCGAGGGTGAGCTTCTCACCGGAGAGCGCGACGTCGAGCCCGTGGGCGACACCGGAGCCGCCTGCGCGGCCGAGGGCGAACGTCAGTGCCCGCTGGGCGTCCTGTTCGGTGCTGAGGTCCGCGCCGCGCAGGAGCCGGCCGTCGAAGAAGTTGAGCCGCGTCAGCGGGGTCGGGACGGGGATCACGGCCTGCCCGTCCGCCGGGCGGGTGAGCACGACCGGGCCCAAGTCTCCGGACAACAGGTCCGTCATGAGCAGGCACCTCCCTGGGGGATCGCGCCGGCGGCAGCCAGCTCGACCAGCGTCGTGGTGTCCACGTGGGACGTTCTGGTGGCCACGTCGACGGCGCCGACGCAGGCGGTGGTGGCCCCGTCGACCGTGGTCAGCCTGAGGCCGGTCAGGTCGCCGAGGACGACGTCGGCGGGCTCGGCACCGGGCAGCAGGGCGGAGCCGTCCTGCCCGTCGAGGCCCGCGGGGCGGCGGTCCACGGTGTCCAGGGCGGCGCAGCGGCGCACCGCGTCCAGCCAGACGTCGGGCCGTTCGGATTCGGCGGCGTTCTCCGCCCGGGCCCGCAGCGGGTCCACTTCCCGGCCGACGGCCGCGTCCCGCTTGGCGTCGCCGGTGCCCGGCAGACCGAAGAGCCGGCGCAGGCGCGGGTAGCGCACGGTCCGGACGGACCGCTGCGGTACGAGGAGGAGCTCGGCGGTCTCCCTCAGCCGGGAGAAGGCCGTCTCGGCGTCGGCTCCCTCGCACGGGGAGACGAGCGCGGGTACGGGCCGTGCCAGGCAGGCGCGGAAGCGGGCCACGACGTGCGCGTCGAAGGTGTCGCCCTCGGGGGTCTCCCGCATCGTGACCCTCTCCCGGTTCTCCTCCAGCCACTGGGCGATGTCGAGGCAGCTGAGCGTCGGCAGGTGCAGTTCCCGGCCGAGTCCGTCGACGGCCAGCCCCGGGCTCACCTGTACCTCGCGGCTGGGGCCTTCGACGCTGATCCCGAACCCCCAGACGACTCCGCCGCCGTGCAGCCACGCGTTGTGCAACCGGACCTTCGCCCAGGCGTGCCCGACGACCGTTTCCAGATCGGCGACGCCGAGCAGCATGCCGAAGTGGGCGGCGAGCGAGGTGAACGGGTCGGCGGCGGGGAGCGTCGCGTTGCGGTCGCCGTTCATCGGCTTCACGCCTCCCCGCGGACGAGGGCGGCCCGGCGGGCCGTGGCGACCGCGTGCGCGGCCTCGGCATCGGCCGCCCGTGAGGTGAGCTCGGCGGTCAGCCGGTCGGCGGCGTCGGCGGCCTTCGACGCCTCGCGCAGCGCGTGGGCGAGGGCGTCGCGGGCGTCGTACACGTTCTTGATCAGCTTTTCGGCGTCGCCGTCGGTGCCGCCCGGCCCGTCGAGCGCGGCTTCGGCCGCGAGGAAGGTGAGGACCTGCTCCTTGAGGTCTTCCGGGATCGCCGCTTCCCAGCTGTCGAGGGCGGCCTGGGCCCCGGCGAGTTCCTCCCGCTTCTCGCGCAGTTCCCGCTCGGCAGCGGTGACCGCCTCGCGCTCCTCGGCGACGCGTGGGGACGTCTCCGCGTCGAGGTCCGGTTCGGCGTCGATCGCGGCCAGGACGGCGGTGTCAAGTGCCGCCTCGGCCTCGCGCAGATCCTGTGCGGCGGCGTACACCGCCTCCTCCTTGGGCGCCGCGGCCTGGGCGTTCCTGCGCAGGCGCTTGAGCTGTTCCTTCTGGGCGGAGGTCGGGCCTTGCGCGCGGGCCACGGCGTCCAGGCGGCTTCGTGCCTCGTCGTGCCGGGTGGACGCGCCTTCCGCGGCCGCCCGCAGTGCGGCGAGCGCGCCGGCGTAGGCGTCCTGTGCGCCGAGGAGGGCGCCGGCGGGGTCTCCCCGGTCGGCGAGTTGTTTCCGGCGCGCCCGGTGGGCGCGGTCGAGGCGGTCGGTGACCGCGGCCGTGCGCCGGCCGGCCTCCACGGCCCGGATCCTGAACAGCTTGAAGAGCGCGGCGCCGAAGAGCGCGTCGAGGCGGCCGCGCGCGCCGTCGAGGGACCCGTCGGCCGGTGGGGGCGCGGCGCCGTCCGGTCTCTGCGCCGCGCCGTCGGACGACTGTGCCGCCGTGCCGGCCTTCTGTGCCGGGCTCTCGGGCTTCTGTGCGGGACTCTCGTCCTTCTGGGCGGGACCTTCCGTCTTCTGGGCCGGTCCCTCGGTCTTCTGGGCCGTCGCGTCGGACGTACCCGCCGCGTCTTCGGTCTTCTGCGCGGCCCCGCCGCGCTTCGGATCCGTGCCGGGGGACGCCTTGCCGGCCGACCGCGCCCGCACGGCGCCGACCCAGGCCGCGACCTGGTCGGCGTCCTCCTGTGCCTTCTTCGCCGCGTCGGTGGCCTTGGCGAGTCTCCCCTGGGCGAGGGTCAGGGCGTCCGTGAGCGCGGTGCGTCCGCGCTGTACGGCGCCCAGGGCATCCGCGCTGCGGGCCGCCTCGGCGACCGCGCGCTGCCGTTCGACCAGCAGCTCTTCCAGGGTCCGGGCCAGTCCGTCGGCGTCGACCGGCAGCGGAGCGGCGCCGAGATCGCGGCGGATCCCGGCCTCCTCGGCGACGAGGGCCGCGAGGGCACCGGTGGCGTCCGCGGCCTCCCGTTGACAACGGGCGAGGTCGGTGTCGCAGGCGGCCAACCGCCCCGTCAGGGTGGTGACGGCGCCGGCGGCCCGTTCGAGCTCCTCGTCGGCGAGCTGCGTGAGGGGGGTCGTCACGGACACGGTGACTCCTTGGCTACGTGGACGGTGTGTCGGACGGGCTCCTGACCGGTCGCCGCGACGGGGGGATCGCCCGGATACGCGCGGCCCGCCTTGGCGTACTCCCGGCGGACCGCCAGGGCGAAGTGGGCGGGGCCGATCGGAGTGCCCTGCTCCGCGGCGAGGTAGGCGGCGGCCACCGCGGCGTTGCGGATCAGGGCTCCGGTCAGCGGGTAGAGCGCGGCGAGCTGCTCGAGGTCGACGCCGGGGCCGAGCGGCGCCCCCGGCGGCAGGTGGTGGCGCCACAGCAACGTGCGCTCGGGCTGCTCCGGCGGGTCGAACGGCACGATGAACTCCAGGCGTCGGACGAATGCCTGATCGATGTTCTGGCGGAGGTTGGTGGCGAGGACGGCCAGCCCGTCGAACGACGCGAGCCGGGAGAGCAGGTAGGAGGTCTCCAGGTTGGCGTAGCGGTCGCGGGCGTCGCTCACCTCCGTGCGGCGCCCGAAGAGCGCGTCGGCCTCGTCGAAGAGGAGGACCGCGTCCCCGCGTTCCGCGGCGTCGAACGCCTCACCGAGGTTCTTCTCCGTCTCCCCGATCCATTTCGAGACGGTACGGGAGAGGTCGACCACGAGCAGGTCACGGCCCGCCTCCCGGGCGAGCACCTCGGCCGCGAGGGTCTTGCCGGTGCCCGGCGGCCCGGAGAACAGCAGCCGGACGCCGCGCCGTCCCGGGCGCCCCGGGAGGAACCCCCAGTGGTCGAGCACCACCCGCTGCCGGCGGATCCGGGCGACGGCCTCGCGCAACTGCGCGATGCGGTCCGGTGGCAGGACGAGCCCGTCCCAGCCCGCCATGGGCCGCAGCCGCGCAACGCCGTGCGGGGCACGGTCGGCTTCCGGGGCGTCGAGCGCGGAGCGCAGATCGGCCGCGCGAAGGGGTGCGCCGCGCAGCCGCGCGCCGACCGCGGCGTTCCTGGCCGTCTCCCCGGCCGCTGCCGTGCCCAGCGCGGCGGGCATCGCCCGGGCGGCGCCGGGCAGCCCGGGGGCGAGCCGGCGCCACAACTCGCGCCGGTCCTCCGGGGAGGCCGGGGGGACGTCCACGGTCAGCAGCGGTCTGCCGGTGGAACCCAGGACGACTCCCCGCGGGGACGCGAGCACGGCCGGTGCGGGGACGTCGTCGAGCGCCCCGGCCCCGTCGGGCAGTTCGCCGGTGACGAACACAGGTGTGACGCCGTGGGCCATCGCCGTCAGGGCCGACGCGCGGGCGGTACGCCTGTCCAGCGTGGGGACGTCGAGGACGGCGGGTTCTCGGCCGGTGGTGGCCAGCAGGGCGGCGAAGCGCAGCGCGGCGTCGGCCGGATCGGCGGAGCGGAGGGCCGCGGTGGCCGGGACGCCGCGGCGGACCGCGCTCAGCACGGCGGCCACCGCCGGCTCGTCGGCGCACGGGCCGCCGGGAACGGCGCGGATCGCCGCCGGGTCCGTCCGCCGGAGCCCGCCGGGCCACAGCGGCGCGGCGTGCAGGGCGTCCCACAGCCCGTCGGCGAGGATCAGGGAGCGCTCCCAGAACGGCCCGTCACCGCGCAGGCCCAGCGCGCCGCACGTCACCAGCGGTCCGCCGCTCAGCAGGCCGCGCAGCCACAGGCGCGCGGCGACCGGGTCCCCGGGGGCGCCGGGCAGCGCTCCCGTCTCGGCGAGGAGGCTCGCGAGTCCGGTGGTGGGGGCCGGTACCCTGCCCGGGTGCAGGTCGCGCAGCACACTGGACAGCCCTTCGTGTTCCTCGCCGAGCCCGGCGAGGAGCAGCAGATCGCTTTCGGCGGCGGCGAGGCGCAGTCCCCGCGCGATTCGGTCGAGCGGCCGGCTCTGCGGCTCTCCGGCGACGGGGCCGCCGCGGGCGGCGAGCGCGGTGAGGAATCCGTGCGCCGGGTGCTGCTCCCCCAGGGCCGCGCCGATCCGGCCCGCGAGCCTCAGCACGCCGCGGTGCAGCCGGGCGGAGTCGGCTCCGGGGCCGGCGGGGGCGGAGCGTGGGGTCTCAGACATAGCGGAACCTCACGACGCAGCCGAGGGCCGGCAACCAGCCCGGGTCCAGGTCGAGTCCGGCCGCTCGGAGGTCGACGTCGACACCGTCGAGGTCGAGGCGGAGTTCGAGCCACCCGGGGCATGCAGTGATCTCTCCGCGCCGGTGGAGCACGCGGGCGAGCAGCGCGCTCTGCGAGAGCCGGGCAGGGACCCGGCCGGTCAGTCTGCGCCGCAGGGCGCGGACGGTGCGGTCGGCCGGGCGGGCGGACGCGCGCCGGAGGAGGTCGGGGCCGGCGCCGTCGGGCGGGCGGGGCGGGAGAGCTGTCGGGGGCAGGCCGCAGAAGGCGAGCAGCGCGGGATCGTCGGGGGCGGGCGCGCGCAGCCGGGGCGCGGACCGGCGCAGCAGTTCCGTGCCCAGCAGGTGCATCGTCCAGCGGATGTCCGCCTCGTACAGCTCGGGCGGGAGGCCGCGGCCGGGGCCGGCGCGGGAGGTCAGGGGGGTGGCCAGGTGGAGGCAGAGGAGCAGCCCGGCGTTCGCGGTGGTCGCCCGGGCCGTGGCGGGAGTCGTGGCGGGCGGCGCGGTCCGGGGAGCCGTGTGCGTCGGCGGCGGGCCGGTGGCGGGCGGGGCATCGGCTGCGGGGGCGGCCGGGACGGGCCGGTCCGGGCAGGTGGTGGTGCCCACCGGGGTGGCGGCGGGGGCGGCCGGCCCGTCCGGCGGACGCGCCGCTCGGGGCTGCGGCGCGTCGAGCGCGCGGACGGCGAGGCGCAGGACGGCGGCGCCGTCGGTGGCGACGCGTCCCGGATCCGCATCGAGGAGGGCCAGGGCGACGAGGGCGGTGCGGCTGCGCGCATCGGGGGCGGTGCGGGCTTCCGCGCCGAGCGGTGACCGCTGCGGCAGTGCGGCGGCGAACCGGGCGAGGGCCGCGCCGTCGAGCCCGTGGTGCCCCGTGGCGCCCGGGTGTTCGGCGGCGGTGGGGGACGCCGCGGTCCGGGCCACGGGGGGCGCGGTCGGGGCCGCTGCCGTGAGCGTCTCCTCGGGCCGGCCGCCGTGGGCCTGCCAGGCGGCCGCCGCCAGGTGCTCCAGGCGTGCCGGTCCGAGCAGGCTCACCAGGTCCCGCAGCGTGCCCCGTCGGGCCACGCCCGCGAACACCGGGGCGATCGCGGTGGCTTGGCCGGCCAGTGCGGCGGTGACGCCGTCGGCGACCGTGCCGTTGTCGGCGGCGGCGTCCGGCCAGAGGCCGAGCCTGCGCCACGCCCAGAGCGGGGCGGTGTCCCCGGCACAGGCCCGCGAGGCGATGTCCAGCAGGGCGGCGGACCGGCTGGGGTAGCGCACCACCCCGGGCCCTCCCGCGGCGAGTTGCCCTTCCACCGCCGAGGCGACCTGCCGGGCCCACGTGCTCGCGGCCTCCTCGGTGCAACCGGCGCGGACGCTCACCGGTGGCACCGGCACGGAGGCGAGGGCCACCTGCTCGTCCGGCGTCACCGTCGCGGCCAGCGCTTCGGCGAGCACGTCGGCGAGGAGTGCGTCCAGCAGCGCGGACGCGTCGGCGCGCAGTCGGGGTGCGGCGAGCGTCCACCGCACCGTGAAGTGGTCGATCACGGCGTCGGTCATGGCCGGGCCTCCGGGTTCCCGCCGACGCGGCTGCCGCCGACGGTCAGGCCGCCGGCCGGTTCACCGAGCACCGCGTGCCCACCGAGGACGCCTCCGACGGCCAGTCGCCGGAAGCCGCTGGAGGAGCCGATGACGGAGGTGAGTTCCAGATGGCAGCCCACGCCCAGCCGGGCGCCGCCGTCGGCGGTGCACACCTCGGCCAGGGTGTGCGCGGGCCGGTGCAGGTCGAGGATGTGCCGGACGCAGGCGCGCTGTTCGTCGGAGAGGGTGCCGGGGACCACGACGGAGAACCGGTGGGCGTAGTCGGCGAACGCACCGCCCGGTGCGACGAACTGCGGGCCCCGGGCGTCGCCCAGGCCCCGGAAGCGGAATCGCTCCACCAGAACGGGTTCCGCTCCGAGGTAGATCGCCAGCATCCGGCTCAGCCCGGCCGGGGTCCCCCGCGAGCGGAACAGCTCGACCGCCTCGGCGAGCAAGGTCCGGCGCGCCGGTTCCGGCCACCGTTCGTCGAGCGTGAGCCCGACCAGGGACGCGAGCCAGGGCAGGAACTCCGGGGGTGCCGCCGCGGGGTCGAGCACGAGCTCCCGCCCGGCGGCGCGGGCGTCGAGGTCGGTGAGGACACCGGTGGCGAGCGCGAGGAACCGGTCGAGGAAGGCCGCGGCGCGCGGTTCGGCGGAGTAGACGCCCGGGAGCCGCTCCAGCAGGCGGTGGCCCGTGCCCTCGACGCGCAGCGCGCGGATGCGCGGTGCCGTCTTCGAGGTGCCCGTGAGGTGGAGCCGGAGCCACAGGTAGCGGCCCGGAGGTGCGTGCACAGGCGATTCGTAGGTGACGAAGGGGTCGCCCGCGGCCCGGCGGGCCCACGGCACCTCCGGGGCGCCGCGCCGGTACAGCCCGCCGGCCCCTGTCGCCGTGTCGCGGCCGTAGAGCCGCTCCGCCTCGTCCGCCGGGGCGAGCGGCGGGCCGGGGGGCAGTGCGACGGAGTCCGGGTCCACGTTGGCGGGCAGGGTGTGCGGGAGAGGTTCCCCTCCGACGTCGGCGGGGAGGTCGTCGGAGGTGAGGAAGCCGACCGACAGGGAGGTGCCGGGCGGCAGGCACGCGTCGACGAACAGCCGGCCCCAGCGCTGCCGGTAGACCCCGCTGTCCAGGGCGAAGGTGTCGACCCGGCCCGCGGTCCGGTACCGGACCGGTGCGCCGAAGGCGGTACGGGGGCCGGTGCCGCCCCAGTAGCCGATCCGTCCGTCGGGGGTGCGGGCCAGGCCGCGCCCGTCGTACCGCGGGGCCCGCAGCGGCCGTTCCTCGGCGGAGCCGCCGTCGCCGAAGGTGAACCGGCGCAGGTCGGCGCCCGCGGGGCCCGCGACGACCACGGCCGCCGCGCCGTCCAGCTCCAGGTCCGTCGCGCCGGGGAAGGGCCCGAGGGGGTGGCGCGTGCGGGGGTCGGCGACCGGCACGGCCCAGCCCTCGCCCGCCGGGCCCCGCCGGAGCAGCCAGACTTCGTCACCGGGGCCCACCGCCACCCGGGCCGGTACGGTGCCCGGGGGCAGCGCGGCCCGCGGTCCGGCGGGCGCGGGGAACGGCCGGGGCGGTCCCACGGGGCCCGCCTGCCACAGCGCGGCGTCCGGTTCGCGGCACGCGATCAGCGGTCCGCCGCTGTGACCGGCCAGGTCGACCGGGGTCCCGGGCACGCCGGACGCGACCCGGCGCACGAGCCGCCGGGCGGCCGGGTCGAGGACGGACACGGAGCCGTCGGTGCCGTCCAGCACAATCAGCCGCCCGTCCGGGTCCACAGCCATGGCCACCGCCCGCACGCACCTGCGCGGAGCGCCGGGCGCCGGTGCGAAGGTCCCGGTCGGCGGGCCCGGCACGGATCCGGTCTCCAGCAGGTCTTCCGCCGGTGCCGCGCGGTGCCGCGCACCGGCCCGGCCGGGTGCGAGCAGACCGCCCGGTGCCCAGCGGGTCCGCACGATGCGCCCCTCCTCCGGCACCGCGTGGTAGGCCGCGTGGCCCGGGCCGAAGGCGAGCCCGGCCGGCTTCGGGCCGCCGCCGGGGGGCGGTGTGACGCCCGGTGTCACGGCCGGTTTCTCCCATGCCAGGGTGACCGTGCGGTCGTCGGCCACCAGAGCGGTGCCCACGTGCGCGCAGCGCAGCCACTGGGCTTCGACCGCGATCGCCGCGGACCGGGCCGGATCCATCAGCACTCCTCTTCCACGACGGGCACGGGTACCGGCACCGGGGGCGGGGCGCCCGGTGTCCCCGCGGGCGGTGCGGGCGCTTCCCCCACGGGCAGCGGGGTGTCGCCGGCGATCACGGCGATCGCGGTCGGTTCGACGACCTCCCACGGCCGCAGCTCGACCGTGCCCACGGCCCACGCGCCGCCCTCGCCCTGCTGTGCCACGTCCAGCCCGTTGAGGTACTCGACCCCCTCGACCTGGAGCGCGGCCGCTTCCAGCTCCGGGCCGTGGACCCGGCGGCCGAGTGGCCAGCCCGCGCCTTCAGGCCCGTAGGGCGGCAGCGGCGACAGGTACTGGCGGAGGACCAGTTCGACCCAGTGCCGGACCGCGTCCACGCTGTACCCGGCCTTGACGGCGAGGGCCACGGAGACCGCCACCTTCCGGTACTCCGGCGGAACCACGTAGAGCTCCGTGGTGATCAGCCGGCGGGCGTCCAGGTGCGCGCAGACCCGGCGGAGCAGCCCGCGCTCGGGCGTCGGCGCGTCCGGGTGCGCGGGGTCCTGCCGGGGCCAGACGACGACCGTGACGACGCCCGCCGCGTCCAGTGCTTTCGACGGGGGGTGGAAGAGGGGCAGGCACTCGGCGCGCCCCACCTGCCCGCCCGGGGTGAGCGCGGCGAGTTCGGCGTAGTCGGAGGCGGTCACCGCCCGGTCGTGGCGGCGGAATTCGCCGGGGATCCGGTCCATGGCCCGGTCGAGGGTCTCGGCCGCGGTGCCGCCCTCGGTGGGGAGCGGATTGGCCACGGTGGCCGGCTCGCCGCCCGGCAGTTGCGCGAGGGCCCGGGCGGAGAGGTTTCCCTGTTCACCACCGCCGTAGCGATAGCGCAGCACCCGGATCCGTTCACCGATCTGCGGTGCCCGGCCGCGGACGGTGTCTCCGAAGGCGCATGCGCCGGCCTCCGCGTCCAGGGTCCAGTGCCGGTCGTCCGGCCCGGCGGCGGCGAACGACTCGGCCCTCGTCCACGGCCGCCAGACCCCGTTCTCCTCGACTTCGACGACCACGGGCGGCACGTCGGGCTGTACGGGCCGGTGGGCGAGGGCGTAGCACTGCCCCGGCATGCCCGTACCGGTGCCGAGGTACTCGGGCTGTGCGGTGACGGCCTGGACCACCTCGGCCGCGTTGGCGCCCACCCAGCGCAGTGCCGGGATCTCCGGGGCGCCGGCGACGGGGAAGGCGCGCAGCCAGAACAGCACCTCCTCGTCACCGTCCAGGGCCGGCGGGAAGGCGCCGACGCCCGCGGCGTCGGGGACGGCCGGGACGGGGATCCCGGCCTCGCCCGGGTCCTCGGGCAGGCGCAGCCGCACCACCCCGTCGTGCCGCAGGCCTCCGGTGGAGTCCGCGCAAACCTCCACCGGCCGGTAGCGGGGCCGGTCGTCCCCCGAGCCGGTGGAGATCTGCCACTGCACCTGCGGGGGCGGCCCGCCGCCGGTGTGCTCCGCGCCGGGGCAGGGGTCGGCGGCGGACATGCGCGGCAGCTGCGGGTCGAGTGCCACTCCGATGCTGAGCTCGACGCCCGCGAGGGGCGAGTCTTTGCGGCGCAGTGCCTCGGCGGCCTCCCCGGCGGTCACGGCCAGCCACAGGGTGCCGTCGACCGCCTTCGGTACGTCCAGCGGCACCCCGGTGGCCGGGTCGTCGGCGAGTGCCACCGGCCGGTAGAACACGGGTTCCTCGTCCTCGGCGAGCCCGTGGGCGTCGAGGCCGGCCTCGGCGGCGGACACCAGATCGGGATCGGCGGGCGCGGGGGCGGCGATCTTCGCCACGGCCCGTACCCGGACCGGCAGGGCCGTGACGTCCTGTTCGGTCTCGAAGCGGACGGAACCGGCGCCGACGACCGTGGCAGCGGGCAGCACGACGCCGTCCGGGGTGCCGTCGTTCCGCCGCTGCACCGGGGTGAAGGCGACGAGACCGCGGGCGGGCTGGGCGGGCAGCAGGGGGACGTGGAGCAGGCCGAGGAGCCATGTGCGGGTGGCGTCCGGGATCTGGTTGAAGCGGTAGAGCAGCTTCTCGCCGAGGAACGCGACGAGTTCCAGCAGGGTGACGCCGGGGTCGCCGGGGTGCCGGTCGGTCCATTCGGGGGTGTAGGCCGCGATGCGTTCCAGCAGTTCGCCACGGAGGTGCGCGAAAGAGCGGTCGTCGAGGGACGGTGGCGGGAACGGCATGGTCAGACCCCCGCCGAAGGGGGACCGACCGGCACCGCGATCCGCAGGTCCTCGGCGCTCCCGTCGCGGACGTGGGTGTAGGCCACGGTGACGACGGCCAGGGCGGGGTCCTCGCCGGGGCTGACGTCGACGGTGCGCACGGCGATCCGCGGTTCCCAGGCCGACAGTGCCTCCTCGACGGCCCGGCCGATCGCCGCGCGCGTCTCCGGTGTGTTCGGGGTCGCCAGGAACCGGCGCAGCGCGCAGCCGAAGTCGGGGCGCATGAGCCGCTCGCCGGGCTCGGTGACGAGGATGAGCCGCACGGACTGGCGGATCAGCGCGGCGCCGCTTACGAGGTTCAGGGTGTCGTGCGGGGGGAGCGGCTCGACGGGGAACGTCCAGCCGCGGCCGAACCGGCCGCCGTGTGTGTCGGTCATGGGGTGAGCACCTCCTTGCGTTCCACCCGCGGTTCGTAGCGGAGGTCGTCGTCGGGTGCGGACAGCCCGCGGGCGCCGCCGAACAGGGACCAGGCGGTACGGAACCGGTCCCCGGCGGGCTGGCCCTGGAGTCCGTCGGTGAACTTCGTCTTGTCCTGGGACAGGCCGGCGGCGGAGGCCGACTTTCCGAACGCTTCGGCGAAGAGGGCGAAGGCGCTGTCGGCGTCCTCCTTGATCTTGGCGTCGAAGGCCGCGTCGGCCTCGAAGTCGGGCGGCTTCGCCGCGAGTTCCGCTTCGAGGTCGCCGCCGACGGACAGACTCGGCGGGATGCAGATCTTCAGGGCCAGCAGGAACCACAGTCCCAGCAGCAGCACGACGATCGGCAGGAACAGCCGCAGCACGAAGGTGGCGACGAGGGTGATGAGCGGGATGGAGAACGAGCAGATCTGGTAGCCGCCCCCGGCGGCCTTGTCGAATTGCAGCTCCGGTGGGCTGCCCACCCGGACGCCGCCGGCCCCGGTGCCGAGCTTGGCCGCTTCCTGAAGTTCGCTCCGGCTCGGCATCCGGACGGTCACCGGGCGGTGCGCGGTCCCGCGGGGGTCCAGGGGGCCGGCCAGGCGGAACGGCTCGCACGGTTCGCTCCAGGTCAGCGGTCCGTGGCAGTCGTGCTCGCCCGGCCGGCGCGGGCAGGCGGGGTCGTGCCGGCGCACGTAGCAGCGGATCTCGTAGACGGAGGCGTCGTCGAACCGCGGCGCGCGCTCCTGCCGGGGCTCGTCCGCCCGGTGGGGCCCGGTCGCCGGGGGGAGGATCTCCAGGTCCGACGAGCCGGTCGCGACGACGCCGAAGTACAGCGTCCGGCCCGCGGCGTCGTGGTGGACGTCCGACCGGTCGGGCACCAGGGGGTAGAGCGGGAACGTCGCCTCGGTGAGCTCTTCGGGCAGTTCGGCCACCGGTTCCCACCGCCCCAGCCCGGGCAGGCGCCGCAGGCCGCCGCCGGGCCGCTCGGGAGCGGGCACGAGCCGGCCGTCCGGATCGACGGCCAGGGGGCGCCAGCCCTCCAGCGCGCGGTCCACGCCGGCGGCCTCGGCCCACTCGCGCAGCGCGGCCCGGCGGCCGGCGACGTCGCGCTCGGCCGTCACGTACCGCTCGCCCAGGGCGCCGAGCGCGCCGGAGCCCGTCCTGCCCGCCCGTGCCGCCTGGGCCAGCCGTCTGTCGACCGCGTGCAGCCGGGCGCGCGCCACGGCGAGGTCGCGCAGCCTCCTGCGGGCCTCGGTGGTCGCGGCGGCGGGCACCGAGGCGCGCCGGCGCCGGATCACGAATCCCGCCTCGCACACCTCGCTGCGCTGAGGGGAGGGCAGACCGGGCCGGTCGCAGTGCAGTTCCACAGCCACCAGGTAGTGGCGGTGGTGAGTGGCGAGGTACAGCTTGCGCAGCTGCGCCGCGCTCGTGAGGCCCGCCGCCCCCGGGAACGGGGCCGCGCCGCGGTCCGCGACGGGGTCGAAGACGAGCCGGTGCTGCGGGTCGGCCAGGAACGCGCCGACGAGCGCGGGGGTCGCGTACTTCTGCAGCGCCGGCGCGGTCCGGGCGGGAGGGACGTCCTGGCGCGGCCAGTGCCACCAGGGCGCGGTGAGCAGCCAGGTGTGGGAGGCCGGTACCCGGTCGGTGGTCATCGGCGGTTCACCACACGTTCCCGGCGCCGGGGGTGTACATGGTGGAGATGACCGCGGTGGTCTGGAGCGTCGCGCAGACGACGGCTCCGTCGAAGGTGGCGGTGGCCGCGTGGACGTTCACGGCCGGTGCGGTGATGTCCACGGGCGCGTTCGCGTGGATACGGACCTCGCCGCTCGCGGCGAGCGTCACTCCGAACCCGTCGCCGTGGGTCAGCCGCACCTCGCGGGAGCCGGCGTCGAGCACGAGGGTGTGCCCCGATTCGGTCCGCACGGTGACCTTCGCGGCTCCCCGGGTGTCGTCGAACTCCAGGACGCTGCCCGCCCGGGAGGTGATCACCCGCTTGTCGTTGGGCCTGGTCGCCTCGACGGGGGCCGTCTGCCGTCCGTTCCAGCAGGAGCCGACGACGTAGGCGCGGTGGGCGTCGCCCGCCTCGAAGCCGACCACCACCTGGGTGCCGACCTCCGGGTAGGCGACGAAGCCCGCGCCGTCGTCGGCGTACGGGGTGAGCAGCGTCGCCCGGACCCGCAGTTCGTCACCCGCCGTGCCGAGTGAGGGCAGCCGCACCTCCACCCGGCCGAGCCGGTCGGGGTCGACGATGTCCGTCACCAGCCCCGGGTAGAGGCCGTACAGTCCCTCGCTCACCGGTCGCCCCCCGCGTTGACGGTCGCCCGTTCCGCCTCGAAGTGGCTCCGCAGCCCTTGCGCGCCGCGCTGGAAGGTGTGCCGCACCCGGGTCGTGTAGTAGCCGTCCCCGTCGAAGGGCGCGCCCACGCCGGTCAGGGTGAGCCTGCTGCCCACCGTCAGTTCCGGGGTGCCGGCGGTGGTACCGGTCGCGGTGACGAAGCGCCGGGCACGTGCCTGCATCCGCGCCCGTGCCCAGGCCCGGCCCTCGGTCTCGGCCAGCGGCACCATGCGGATGCGCTGGTCCACCCGCTGCCCGACGGCCTTGAGCAGGACGTCCGGGCCGGTGCGGCCGCCGGGGACCTCGGCCGTGACGGCTCTCCCGTCGGCCTCGGCGTCGATGGCGCCCCGGGCGCGGGCGTCGTAGCCGGACACCCGGACCTCGCTGCGCTGGTGGGCGAGGTCGGCGCGGACGACGGCGGCCAGCAGGTCCCGTCCCTGGACCAGTTCCAGCCTCGGTCCCGGGCGGCGGTCCCGCGTGGCGAGGTGCAGGGTCCGGCCGGTCGCCCAGATCTCGGCGCCCAACAGGCGGGCACGGGCCCTGAGGAACGCCAGGTCGGACTCGTTGACCTGGTGGACGAGCGGGTAGGCCGGACCGGCCGCGTCGGTGTCGGCGGTCAGCCCGTGGTCGGCGGCGATCCGCCGCGCCACGTCCGCGTCGCTCACCTGGCGGTAGGTGCGGGAGCGCCGGGTCATCCGCAGTGCCATCAGGGCGTCTTCGGCGAAGACGGTCACGTGGGGGGTGTCACCTTCTTCGAAGGAGACCTCCAGCGCGGACACGGTCCCCCCGAAGACGACGCGCTCGTCCCCGGGCGGCCCGAGGGACACGGAGAGCTCGCTGCCGAAAGACAGGGTGCGGCCGTCCAGGTACTCCACGACGTCGTGGTTCGCCTGTCGGCGGGGAGCGACGGCGAGGAAGTGGGCCGTCAGCGTGCGCAGCCCGGTGACGGTCTCCTCGACGCTCAGCGCCAGGCAGTCGCGCGCGAGGTCCGCCACACGCTGCCCGGTGACCATGAAGACCGGGTCGCAGGCGATGAAGCGCTCACCCACGGCGCGCCTGCCCGGGGTGCACGGGGACGGGGTACGCGGGGCCCGGGTACGCGAGGCCGGGGCCGTCAGCCATGGCGCGCCTCCTCCGCGGTCCGGGAGGCGTCGCGGGCCTCGGCCTCGGCCCTGCGGCGGTGGCGGTCCCGTTGCGCCCACTCCGGCCCGCGGTCCTCCGCGGGACCGGCCGGCCGGCTCTCGGGCCGCGGGGAGCCGTCGATCCGTACGTCGTTGCTGATCTCACCGATGTGCAACGTCATGGCTGTCCTCCGTGGCGGTGGGATGGTCGGGGTGTCCCGGCGTGCCCCTCGCAGGGGCACTCTCGTGCTGTCCGCACCCGCCCTGCCCGGGGGGTGCGCAGCGCGAGCCAGCCGGGCACGGTCGGGTCGTCGGTGACGGGTGCGTCGGCGGTCCAGGACACGGGCGGACGGAGCGAGGGCCGCAAGGGAACGCCCGCTCCGTAGGTCAGGCCGCGCCGGTCGGGTCTGTCCGCCCCGGGGAGAGGCGCCGGCGGTGCCCCCGCGGGGGCCGCGGGTGCCTGCGGGGCGGGGGCGGCCGGAGCCGGGCCCGCCGCGGGCGGGGTGTCGAAGGCGGCGCGCCGGGCCGCGGCGGCCGCCTCGGCGCGCCGGCCGGCCTGCCGCTCGATCGCCTTGTGCAGTCCGCCCGCTGAGGTCAGGGCCCGCGGATCGGCCGCCGCGGCGTCATCCGCCGGCGCCCCGGCCCGCGGGCCAGCGGTGGCGCCGGCCGCGACCCCGGGCGCGAGGCCGCCGGAGAGCCCCGGGCCGGGCGACAGGGAGGCCGCGAAGTCGACCACCACGCCCGCGGACAGGTTGAGCGGGTCGAAGCCGCCGAACGCGAGGTTCGGCCAGCTTGCCGGGTCGAGTCCCATGCGGTGGGCGAAGTCGGGGGCACTCTCACCGGCCACCGTGGTGCCGGTGCGGTCGGCCGGCCGGGCCGGCGCCCCGCCGGGCAGCAGACCGAGATCGTCCCTGGCGCCCGCGCCGGTGTTGCTCCCGGGGCCCGTCCGGCCGGATTCGTACTCCGGCATCTGCTCCTTGATCGTCACCGCCAGCTTAGCGCGGAGCGGCACCCCGGTCGCGGAGAACAGGTCGAACTCCTGGTTGAGCGCTGTCATCACGCCGATCAGCTGGAACGTCCCGTAGGAGAACCGCACCAGGGGCGGAACCGCCTTGGCGCCCTTGGCCGGCAGCAGGAAGCGTTCCAGGCGCCGCGCCCGGGCCCGCGCGTCGACCGGCTGCTCGGTGGTGCCCTCGTCACTGGTGTCGAAGACCAGGTCGAAGGAGAGCGTGGAGGAGGAGGTGCCGCTGTACTGGACGGCCGGCCGCTTCCCGAACGCCTTCTTCATGTCGACGTTGTTGGCCATCTGCAGGCGCAGCGAGGTCGGGTTGAATTGCACGGTGATCGGTTCGGGCGCCGGGGTGGCCGGCCGGGTGGGCACCTCCTGAAGGGTTGCCTTGACCAGTGGTGTGGTCACGGTGTCACCATCCGCAGGCCCTCGTGCGCGAGGTGGAGTTCTTCGATGGCCACCTCGCCGGTCCGCGCGTGCAGTTGCGGCCCGACCACCTTCGCCGGCAGGGCCCGGCGGAAGGCCCAGGCGGCGACGGGCCGGCGGTCGGCTCCCAGCAGCTGGATCAGCCCGTCGTAGCGCCGCACCGGGCGCACTCCCCCGGTCACCTCGGCGATCCACGTCCACAGTTCGGGCAGGACCGTGCCCTGACCGCCGAGGACCATTCCGCGTTTGAGCACCAGGCGGGCGACCTTCATCCGGCCGACGCGCTGGACCACGCCGTCGTTGCGGCCGCCTTCGAGGTATTCGCCGACCTCCATCTCGATGTCGAGGCCGGTGCACTCCTGGAATCCGCCGCTGCCCAGCCGGCTGGGCGCGGCGGGATCGGACGCCCCGGATCCGGGCAGGGTGAAGGTCACCCGGAAGCGGTAGGCGGTGGCGAGCGGCCCGGTCTCCGTCATGTGCCGGTCTCCGTCCGGAGTGTGAGCTCACCGTCGGCGCGGAACACCCGGACGAGGAGGAATTCGAGCGGGGCGCCGGGTGCCACTCCGATCTCGCACAGCAGGCCGGCCCCGCCCGCCGTGTCCACGGGCGGGACCCGCACGGAGAAGGACTCGGCCGGGACACTGCCGGCGAAGGCGCCGGCCGCGAACAGGTCGAGCAGCAGGTGCTCGACCGCCACCCGGACGCGAGCGCGCAGCAGGTCGTCGTCGGGTTCGAAGGCCGCCCACGCCAGCCGCTGTTCCAGGGTGCGTTCCAGGAAGGTGACCGTGCGCCGGACGCTCAGCTGCCGCCACGCCGGGTCCCGCGCGAGGGTGCGGGCCGCGGTGATCCGGACCCCGTCCCGGTCCAGGAGGCAGACGTTGACTCCGGCCCGGTGCAGGGTGCCCAGCGTCCCGCCGTCGGCCGGGGTCGTCCCGCCCGGCCCCTCCGCGACACCGACGACGCCGGCGAGCGGTGTCCCGGCCGGGCCGTACGGCAGGCCCCGCGCATGCTCGGCCGCCGCCAGGACACCGGCCGCGTACGGTGCGGCGGGCACGGCGACCGTCCGGTCCGTCCGGTCCGCCCGGGGGTCGGGCACCCGCAGCCAGCCGTGACACGCCATCGCGTGCGAGGAGTCGAAGGACGCGCGCCAGATGAGGACGTCGCGCGGGGGCAGGCCGGGTGGCACGTCGAGCAGGGCCACCATGTTCGCGCGCTCGGCGAAGGAGACGACCCTGCGTTGCAGGGCGGCGACCGCCGCCGGTTCCCCGGGCGCCCCGGCGTCGAACAACAGGCCGGGCAGCTCCGTCCGGGCCCGCCTCGTGGGACCGGAGCCTCGCAGCCGTACGCACGGGGCGAAGGACGCGCCGGCGAACGTACCCGGTGCGCTGACGTTCTCCTCCGGCGGCACCTCGGCGGGTACGTACAGGTCCGGGACGACGATGTTCGCGCAGTCCGGGAGGCCGCGCAGCGCGTCGAGTCCCTCGGGCGGCGCCTCGGGGTCGGCGCTCTCGGGGCCGAAGAAGTCCTCGGGCGTGACGAGAGCGGAGCGGTCGGCGCCAGGAGAGGTGAGGTGTGTGCCCGCCGCCACCAGCCGGGCGTCCGCGGGGCTGATTGCCTCCGTCCCGGCCGGCGTCTCGACGAGCCGGGATCCCGTGGCGAGTTCCGCGCCCAGCCAGCGGGGGTGGGCAGCGGTCAGGCCCAGGTCGGTGAAGCGTTCCCGGCGCCGGCGGGCGGGGTCGGCGTCGACGACCTCGAGCGTCCCGGTCACCTCCTCGACGCTCCGCAGGGGGCCGGGCACCGGCGCGTCGAAGACCGCCAGCCGCTCCCACCCGGTGCCGTCGCGCGCGGGACGGCGGGTGATCGCGGCGACGCCGCGCAGCTCCTTCGCGCCCTCGCGCGGGCTCAGCCGCAGCAGGGTGCCGACCGGGATGTCGGTGCCCGGGGCGAGCACCAGCGTGCGTCCGTCGACCTCGGGGACCGGCAGCAGGGCCTTCGTGGCGAAGGCCAGCGTGGCGGTGAGCAGGTCTCCCCAGACGCCCTCGCTCCGGGCCAGCAGCCGCAGGCGGGAGCCGCGGCCGTCGCGCACCTCCCGTCCGAAGGTGAGCCCGGCGCGGGCCGGCGGCTCGGGGGCCGGCGCCGGCCGCCTCGGCACCACCCGGACGACGTACGCCCGGCGGCCACCCTGTGCGAAGAAGCCGGCGACCGCGTGGGCCAGCAGCCCCGGCGCGCCGTATCCGCCGAACAGCTCCTCGTACTCCGCCCAGCTCTCCACCGGCACCGCCGACGAGCGGGCCCGCCCCGCGGCCAGCCTGGAACCGTCGAGGGCGGGGTCGTGCGCCGGATCCCAGGCGGGGCCGCGCGGGGCCACGCCGGCGAACGCGCAGACGTCCATGCGCACCCCGTGCCGGGGCGCCTCGCCGACGTCACGCGCGAGGTGGACTCCGGGGACACTGGGCACCCCGAGCCCCGGGTCCGGGGAGGGGTACGCGGTCGCGGTCGGCGGTGTCATCTCACAGGCTCACGTACTCGATGCCCTCGTGGACCAGGTGCAGTTCCTCCATCGCCACCTCACCGCCGCCCTTCGCGGCCAGCGCCGGTCCGATCCACTTTCTGGGCTGGGCGTTGCGCAGTTGCAGCGCCAGCACCTTGTTGCGGGATTCGTCCAGGACCGTGATGGTCACCCTGCGCGGGGCGTAGGCGCCGTCGCGCACCTCCTTGAACCAGGCGAAGACCTCGGTGGAGCCGATCAGGCCGCGTTTGAGGGTGACCTCGTCGGTCTTGTGGGTGTTGGGGATCTTCCTGGCGACGTTGTCCGCGTCGCTCCCCTCCCGGTAGTCGGAGAAGTTGACTTCGCTGCCCAGCCCGGAGACGTCCGAGAATCCGGCCGCGATGGGGTCACCGCCGGTGGGCGGCGGATCGAACTCGACCTGAAAGTTGAACGCTCCGTAGGGATTGCTGCGCGTGGCCACCGCGGGCTCCTCTCACACGTCACCGGTCAGGACCGGACGTCCGCCGTCCACTGTCCGACACGGAAAATGACGAACTCGGCCGGCCGGACCGGGGCCACCCCGATGAGACAGATCAGCCGGCCGTTGTCGAGATCGTTCTGGGTCATGGTCGTGCGGTCGCAGCGCACGAAGTACGCCTGGGCCCGGGTGGAGCCCAGCAGGGCCCCGTTGCGCCACTGAAGGTCGAGGAAGTCCTCGACGCTGCGCACGATCTTCTGCCAGAGGTCGGGGCCGTTCGGTTCGAACACCGCCCACTGGGTGGCCTTGTCGATCGAGTGCTCCAGATAGATGAAGAACCGCCGGACGTTGACGTACTTCCACTCGGGGTCGCTGCTCAGCGTGCGGGCTCCCCAGACCCGGTTGCCGCGCCCGGGGAAGAACCGCAGGGCGTTGATGCCCTCCGGATTGAGCACCTGCTGACGGCCGGTGTTGATGTTCGCCTCGAACCGCGTCAGGCCGTAGACGACCTCGTTCGCCGGGGCCTTGTGCACACCGCGGGAGATGTCCGAGCGGGCGTACACACCGGCGACGAAGCCGGAGGGCGGCAGCAGCAGCTTGCCGGGCGGGGCGCCCTGCTCGGCGTTCTGGTTCGGATCGAGGGTTTCGAGCCACGGGTGGTACAGGGCCGCGTAGCTCGAATCGAACAGGCCGCGGAAGCGGCGGATCTCGTTCATGGAGGCGCCCTTCGGGCCGTCCACGATCGCGATCCGGTACGCGCCGGGCTTCTGCACATGGGCGAGCAGCCGTTCGACCGCCTGCTCGCCCTCTTCCAGCTCCGCCGCATCAGGGAGGGCGACGATGGCGATGTCGTCGATCTCCCCCAGCGCCTCCAGACCGGTCGCCTTCCTGTCGGCGCGATCCGGGTCGGTTTCGTGGCCCGCGAGATCGTCAGCCGTCGGAGGACTGCCGTCGTGGCCGCCCTTCAGGAGGAACCTGCCGCGGACGTGGTCAGCCGCGTCGGTGCCCTTGGTCAGGGCTACGGCGAGGCCGACCGGCTGGACGGCGTCCGGGACGCTGAGACAGACCACGGCGGCGTCGTCCTCGGGGTCGTGCAAGTCCATGATCTTGCCGATGAACCGCCGGTGTTCGGGGTGGCAGCCGAGACCGGTGGCCCGGTCGACCCGGTCCGGGTCGACGAAGACGGTGACCTCGAGTTCGACGAGTACGAGCTGGTCCGTGGCGGTCAGCGGGTCGGCGGTCTGTCCGTCGGCCTGGAGGAAGGTCTGCAGGCCGGCGGCGTCGACCCGTACGGTCCGCAGCGTGTCGGCGTCGAGCGGGCTCTTGGCGCCGGGGAGCGGGCTCCCGGCCGGCACGACTTCCACCAGGGCTCCGTTGCGCGCCCGGTTGACGCGCAAGGCCGCGGGGTCGCCGGCCGGGGCGGCCACCGCGACGTTGCGGCTGCGGGCGGGGCGGACCTCCACCTGGACGTCACCCATGCTCCCCGGCCAGCGGGCGAGCCACGCCACGGTCGTCGTACTGCCGTCCGCGTTGTGGACGACGACATCGGCCCGCGCCACCCCCGACTCGGTCTCCGACACCGGGTGGTACACCCGTGAGACGTAGAGGCGCTGACCGCCGTTGAGGAAGTACGCCCGGGCGGCATGGGCGAGGTAGGGCACCCGGTCGGCGTTGAGCAGGTCCAGTTTCCCGTAGAGCCGCTCGAACTCGACGAAGCTGGTGACCAGGCGCGGCTCCGCCGACGTCGGGCCCTCCGGGTAGGGGACCGGACCGTAGCGCGTCATCCCGGCGAAGCCGGTCGTGCTCGTTGGCACGCCTTCGATGGACTTCGCGCGGAAGCTGACCTCTTCGACGAAGACACCGGGCGCCAGGTACTCGGGCATGGATCCTCACTCGGATTCGGGGAGGGTGAACGGGGAATCGGGGCTCACCAGCCGACCCAGCCGCAGCGTGGCGGGCACGGTGGCACGGACCGGGTAGGCGGAGGGCACCGTGACACCGGCCGACACCTCGTCCGCCGCTCCCACCGCCGGCAGTGTTTCCAGGAGCAGGTCGCCCAGTGGGTCCTGCGCGCTGCCGGTGGGCCCGCCGGGTGGCGGTGCGGTGCGGGCCGCCAGGTCCAGCGCCACGTCCTGGGTGAGCCCGGCCGGGCCGACCAGGGCGGTCGGTGGCACTCCGAGCACGAGGAGGAACTCACCCCGGTCGTCACCGTGCGCGCTGCCGAGCACCACGTCCCGGACCGGATGCCGGGCCGTCACCCGCACCCAGCGCACCGGCTCGCCCGCACTGTCGACGACACGGCCGCGCATACCCGTGGCGCAGCCCTGCGGGTGGTAGGCGGCCCCCGGGAACATGGCGATCCGCCGGGCACGCGGGGCGGGCCGTGCCCCCGACGCCTCCTCGGCCAGCACGTCCGCGAGGGAGGCGAACGGAATCTCGAACCGGCGTGGCACGTAGCGACGCGCGGTGTCGTACACACGCACCGTGGCCGACCCGGCCGTGCGTGCGCCGAAGAGCAGCCGGAAGCGGCCGGGCCGCCGCCCCCGCGCCAGGCGGGGCAGCCCGATGCCCGGGTCGTAGGCCGAAGCCTGCGCCCCCGGGCCCGTGGGCGCAGGCATCGCGTACGGCACCGGGACGTCCTCCAGGGCGGCCTCGACCTGCGCCGGTTCGCCGCGCAGCGCGTCGACGACCATCACGCCGAGGGCGAGTCTGTGCGTCCGGGTCAGAGGGGCCGGGGCGCCGGGGACCGGGCTGCTCACCGTCCCGCCCCCGTCATCACGGTGAGGACGTCGGCAGAAGGGAGGGGCTCGGGTTCCGCGACGACGACGACCCGCGCCAGGTACGGGACGGAGAGCCGGAAGCCCGTCGAGAGGGCTTCGAACATCCGCATGAGGTCGTCGGTGGGCAGGTCCTCCTGGACCAGCTGAACCCCTTCGTCCGCCTCCCACTCCCCGGAGGGATCGAGCAGCGGACCGGACAGCACCGGCACGTTCTCCAGCACCTGCACGGTCCGGCCCACGATGCGATGCTCGTGCTCCGCGTTGTCGGCCCAGGCCGTGAGGAGATAGTGCAGGTTCAGCGGGAGGTACGACCGGCCGTCCTCCGCTGCGCGCGCGGACCAGCTGGCACGGGTGCTCTTGTCGAAATCCACCCGGTAGAGCAGCAGGGACAGCGCGGGGAACTGGAGGGCCGAACTCTGCGCGGGATCCAGGTCGTCGGTGCGCACGAGCACGGCCTTGGTCTGCGCCTCCGCGACGGGCTGTCCGCTCGCGAAGGCCAGATTGAGCAGCCGCTCCAGGCTCCTGCCCGTCGCGCTGACACCGCCGAATCCCGCCATGGGGGCATGGTGACCGGGCGGCGTCCCCGGCCCGTGGGCCCGCCCGTGCGGCCGGCGTAGCGTTCCGCGTCACGGCCGCGTCGGCACACGCCGCGCCCGGGTGGAAAAGCGCAGGCCGGTCGCCACGAGGTGACCCGGCGCACGCTGTCGGCGCCGCTCTCCGCCACTCGGGGGAATTCGGGGAGCGGGGCGCCACGCTCCGTGACGGTGGGCGGGTCCGGCGGGGTGATACTTGCGCCGGTGCCACACACGACCCCCGCGCCGCTTCGGTGCGTTCTGACCTGTGGGGACGCATGCCCGAGAACGCCCGACATCCCGAGGACGACACGGCGTCCGCCGGGTTCCACCTTCTTCTGCTGCCCGCCTTCGAGCTCAGCCGGCACGGCCGGCGGCTCCGGATGCCCGCAGGGGCCCAGCGGCTGCTGGCGTTCCTCGCCCTGTCCGACCGGCCGCAGCACCGCGGTGTCGTCGCCGGCCGACTGTGGGCGGACCTGCCCGGCGACCGGTCAGCCGCCGCGTTGCGCACCACGCTCTGGCAGGTTCGGCGCGCCGTTCCGGACCTGGTCGCGAGCCACGGCCCGCAGCTGGGGCTGTGCCCTTCGGTGGCGGTGGACCTGCACGAGTCGGTCCGGTGGATCCGGTTGTTGGAGGCGGGTGAGCGGCCCGGAGAATGCCGGCTGGCGGCGCTCGGCCACGACCTTCTGCCGGAGTGGCTGGACGAGTGGGTGGTGGTCGAGCGGGAGCGGTACCGGCAGATCCGCCTGCACGCCCTGGAGACGCTGTGCCGCAGGCTCACCGAGGTCCGGGACCACGCGTCGGCCATCGAGGCCGGGCTGAGCGCCGTCTCGGCCGACCCTTTGCGCGAGACCGCGCAGCGGGTGCTGATCGAGGCGCACATCGCCGAGGGCAATCTCTCCGAGGCGGTCCGGCAGTACCGCTCCTACGCGCGCTTGCTGCGCCTCGAACTGGGGGTGGAACCCACGGCCCCGCTCGCGGCTCTCCTGCCGGACGCAGCACACACGTACCGCGTCGGCACGGCGGCTTCCCGGCCTTGAGCCACCCGGAAGCGGAACCGCCGGCACGCTGATTCCCTTTGCCCGGCGGGCCGGTTGGCCGGAACCCGTCCACGACCGGCCGGTGTCGTTGACTCGCCGGCCCGCCCCCCGCTTGGCTCTCCCGGGCCGGCCGCGGGGGCGGGGTGCGGGCCGGCCCGACCACAGGGGAGGACAGATCATCGTGACACGGATGAGCCGGATGAATGGTGGGGCCAAGGGACGTCGGCTGAGGCGCGGGAGCTGTGTCCTCGCCGCTGTCGCCCTGGCGGGGGCGGCCGTACCGGCGCGGGCGGACACGGGGCGGGACGGGACCGTCCAGGTGAGCGTCGGCCAGGGCGGCGCGCGGCCCGACGGCTGGTCGGAACCGCTCGGGCTGAGCGCGGACGGCAGATACGGCCTCTTCTCGTCCCTGGCGTCCAACCTGGTGCCCGGCGACACCAACCGCCTGTACGACGTGTTCGTCCGGGACTTACGGACCGGGCGCACCGAGCGGGTCAGTGTCGCCGACGACGGCTCGCAGCTGAACGGGGCCACGAGCCGGGCGGCGATCAGCGGCGACGGCCGGTACGTGGCGTTCAGCTCCGATGCCACCGGCGTCGTGGTGGGACAGCCCGCTGACGGCGGCTCGAACATCTTCGTCCGGGACCGCCGGGCCGGGCGCACCGAGCTCGTCACCGCCGGAAGCACGACCGGGAACGACAGCGCCGGGAGCTCCCGCAGCCCCGCCGTCAGCGCCGACGGCCGGTACGTGGCGTACTCCTCCGACCGGAGCGACCTGGTGCCCGGCGCGAGGCCCGGGCCGGGCCGGAACATCTACGTCACCGACCGCTGGAAGGGAACGACCCGGCTGGTCACGGCCGGCGCCGACGGTTCCCCGGCCGACGACGCGTCCGACGAGCCGGTGATCACCGCGGACGGCGCCACCATCGGCTTCCGTTCGCGGGCGACCAACCTGCTGTCCCCAGGCCGGGCCCCCACCGCACGGCAACCCGGGGCGGCCGGAGCGCGGCCCGCGCCTACGGCTCCCACCGGCGCGAAGCCCCCTCCGGCGCGCCGCGCATTCCCCTTCTACGTGTACGACGCGCGCACCGGACGGATCCAGGGCGCCGGCGTCGACGCCTCCGGTGTGCTGCGCGACGCGGCTCCGGACGCGACCTTGAGTCCTGACGGGCGGTACGCCACGTTCAGGATCCTCGAGCCCGGCTACGGAAATGACCCGGAGGCCGCGCACAAGGAGCTCTACGTCCGCGATCTGCGGCGGGGGACGGTCACCAAGGCGGCCACTCCGATGCCTGGCACCACGACGGTCTTCGACTCCTTCTCCGCCACCATGACAGCCGACAACCGCTCGGTGTTCTTCGCCTCGGACGCCGACAACCTGGTGCCCGGTGACACCAACGGCGTCGCGGACATCTTCCGGCGCAATCTGTGGACCGGTCGGATCGCGCGGATCGGCATGGCCGGGGACGGCTCACAGACCGCCTGGCCCTCGTCCGCCCCCTCCGTGGACGGCCTCGGCACCACCCTGCTCTTCGGCGCGAACGGCCAAGTCTTCGCCCGTGGGCTGTCGCGCGGATAACGGGCCCGCCGGCCGACCCGGCCCGCCTCCCGGCGAAACCGCCGTCGCACGCCGCCGGCCGTCAGCAGCGCACCCGACATGAACGTTTCCTTTTGTCACTCGAAGTGCTGTTTGTCGGCGATGTTGCGGAACCCCCGCCTCCGCACCCGCTAAGCAGTCAGGGGACAGGACCCTCACGAGAGGCGGCGATCGTGCACCCGCGTGGCGACGACGGCGGCGACGGCACCTCCCCCGGTGCCGGCGCGCCCGGGGAGCAGTTGCGCCGGCTCCGGCAGGCCCGCGGCATGTCGCTGGCCGGGCTCTCCCGGCTGGTCCACTACACCAAGGGCTATCTGAGCCGGGTGGAGACGGGCGAGAAACCCCTGACGCCGGAAGTCGCCCGGCGGTGCGACGGGGCGCTGAAGGCCGGAGGAACACTGACCCGGCTGGTCCCGGAGGTGGCGGACGGGCGGCGTACGGCGCGCGGGGCCCTGCTGGAGGTCTGCCCCTACCGGGGGCTGGCCGCCTTCACCACCGCGGACGCGGGCTGGTTCTTCGGGCGCGGCCGGGCGACGGCGGCGCTGGTGCACCAGCTGACCGAGCGGCTGGACGGCTCCGGGCCGACCGTGGTGGTCGCGGCGTCCGGCACCGGCAAGTCGTCGCTGCTGCACGCCGGCCTGGTGCCCGAGCTGCGCCGCGGCGCCCTTCCCGTGCCCGGGGCGGACCGCTGGCCGGTCGTCACCATGCGGCCCGGGGAGCGGCCGGTGGCGGAGTTGCTGCGCCGCGTCGCGGACGCCGCCGGAGCCGACCCCGGGCACCTGGGACAGGTGCTGGACACGGGTGCGGACGGGTTCGCCCGGGCCGTCCACGACGCCGTGAACGCCTGCGCGCCGGTGGCCGCGGGGGCGGAGCCGGTCCGCCTGGTGCTCGTCGTCGACCAGTTCGAGGAGATGTTCACCCTGTGCCCGGACGCCCGGGAGCGGGCGGTGTTCGTGCACGCGGTCCACGCCCTGGCGACCGGTCCCGCCCTCGGCGGCGGGCGGGACGGCTCCGCGGCGCTGGTGGTCCTGGGGTTGCGGGCGGACTTCTACGGCCGGTGCCTGTCCTTCCCCGAGCTCGCCGGCGCCCTGCGGGACGGGCAGCTGCTGCTGGAGCCCATGCGGGCGCACGAGGTCAGGGACGCGGTGGCCCGGCCCGCCCAGGCGGTGGGCCTGGAGCTGGAGCCGGGGCTCGCGGAGCTGATCCTGCGCGACCTGGGGACGGAGGAGGACGGCGGCGAGCCGGGCGGCGGGCACGAGCCGGGGGCACTCCCCCTGCTGTCCCACGCGCTGCTGGCGACGTGGCAGCGGCGCCGCGAGAGAACGCTGACGGTCGAGGGGTACCAGCAGGCCGGCGGGATCGCCGGAGCGGTGGCGGCGACGGCGGAGCGGGCGTACTGGCGGCTGTCCCCCGCCCGCCGGGAAGCGGCGCGGCCGGTGCTGCTGCAGCTGGTCCGGGTGGACGAGGACGGGCGTGCCACCCGCTGCCGGGTTGCCCTGGAGCGGCTCGCCCACGACGCCGGCGACCGGGCCGAGTCCGCCATGGGGGTGGTGGAGGAGTTCACGCGCGCCCGGTTGCTGACGACCGGCGCCGACCAGGTGACGCTGGCGCACGAGGCGGTGCTGCGGGCCTGGCCCCGGCTGCGCGGCTGGATCGAAGCCGACGCCGCGCTGCTGCACGGCCGCCATCAGCTGAGCACGGCCGCCCTGCGCTGGGAGGCGGAGGGCCGCGATCCCGCGCTGCTGCCCCGGGGCGGCGAACTGGCCGCGGCCCGTGAGGTGGCGGAGCACCCCCGCTCGGCGCTGAGCGCGGCGGAGCGCGCGTTCCTGGACGCCGCGGAGGCGCTCACGGCCGCCGAGCAGGAGGCCGAACGCCACCGGACGCGCCGGCTGCGGCGGCTGCTGTCGGCGCTGGCCGTCCTCCTCGTCCTGGCCCTCACCGGTGGGACGGTCGCGGTGCAGCAAAGCCGGCAGGTGATGGCCGGGCGCCACGCCGCGCGGGCCGAGGCGCTCGCCGTGCGCTCCACGCTCGTCGGCCCGGCCCGGCCGGAGGTCGCGATGCTGCTGGCGACCGCCGCCTGGCGCCACGCCCGCACCCCGGCCGCGGCGAGCGCGGTCCTCAACACCCAGACGCAGCTGTACGCCGGGCGACTGGCCCGGCACCGCGGGATCGCCAAGGCCGTGGCGTGGTCGCCGCGCGGCGACCGGGTCCTGTCGGCGGGCGTCGACGGTGACGTCCAGGAGTGGGACGTCCGCACACGGCGCCGGACCGGCGTGGCGGCGAATCGAACAGCGGTCAACACCCTGGCGGTCGCCCGGCGGCGGGAGCTGGCCGCGTGGGGGGACGACGCGGGCGCGGTGTCCCTGCGCGCGGGCGTCTCCGGCCGGTCTCTTGCCCTGCCGCCGCGCAGCCGGCACCGGGGTGCCGTTCGGGCCATGGCCCTGTCGGACCGGGGCGAGGTGCTGGTGTCGGCGGGCGACGACGGGACGGTCCGGCTGACGCGCCCGGGCGGCCCGGTCGCGGAGACGGACGTCCACGAGGCCGGGCTCGGGAAACTGTTCGCGGTGGCCGTGACCGGGGACGGCCGTCAGGTCGCGGCGGCCGGCCTGGACGGGCGGGTGTGGCTGCTGGACACCGGCACCGGGCGGGACAAGGTCATCGGCACGCGGGACTTCGGGCAGATCCGCGCCCTGGCCTTCTCGCCGGACGGGCGGCACCTGGCCACCGGTGAGTGGCTCACCGACGTCGGTCTGTGGAGCACCGGTGACGGCAAGCGGGAGGCGTCCCTGGAGGGCTCCTCGGACTCCGTCTTCGGGGTGGCGTTCTCGCCGGACGGGAAGCGGCTGGCCGCGGCCAGCCAGGACGACACCGCGAGCGTCTGGGACGTGGCCGGGCGGCGCCGCACCGCCCGCCTCGCCAGCCACCGGGGCCCCGTCCACGGCATCGCCTTCTCCCCCGACGGCCCCGGCCTCGCGACGTCCGGCGAGGACGGCACGGTGCGGCTCTGGAACCCCGACCCCGCCATCAGCGCGCCCCTGCCCGCCGCGGCCCGTCTGGACGCCGCCCTCTCCCCCGATGCTTCCGTCCTCGCGACCGCGGGGCGGGACGGCACCGTGCAGTTGTGGCGGCCGGGCCGGCATCGTCCTTCGCACACCCTGCGCGCGGGCGCGGACCCCGTGCGGGCGGTGGCCTTCAGCCACGACGGTTCGCTGGTCGCGGCCGGGGACGAGCACGGCACCACCACCGTGTGGCGCACCGCCGACCCGCGGCGCCCCGCGCACCGGTGGCGCGCCCACACCCGGCCGGTCACCTCGATCTCCTTCCGCCCCGGAGACGCGGGCTCGGCGGCCACCGCGAGCGAGGACCACACCGCGCGGCTGTGGCGGCTGACCGGCGACACGGCGGCGCAGGAAGGGACGCTGCGCGGGCACGGGGACGGCGTCTACCGGGTGCTGTTCCTCGACGGCGCCACCCTCGCCACCGGCAGTCTGGACAACACCGCCCGGATCTGGCGGGCCGCCGACGGCCGTGAGCTGCGCGTCCTGCGAGGGCACGACGACACCGTGTTCGGCCTGGCCCTCAGCCGCCGGGGGGTCCTGGCCACGGCGAGCCGCGACCACACCGTCAAGCTCTGGGATCCGGGCACCGGGCGGGCCCTGCGCACCCTGGCGGGCCACACCGGGCCCGTCACCTCGGCGGCGTTCAACCGCGCCGGCACCCGGGTGGTGACGACCGGCCGCGACAACACCGCCCGCGTCTGGGACCCGGCGACGGGGCACTTGCTGCTGACGCTCACCGGCCACACCGACCGGGTACGGGCCGCGGCGTTCCTCCATGACGACGGGCCGGTGGTCTCCGTCTCCGAGGACGGCACGGTCCGCTGGTGGAACCTGAAGGTTCCGGAGGTCCTGGCCGACGCGTGCCGTGCGGTGGGGACCGTCGACGAGCACACCTGGACCCGGCTGCTGCCGGACGTACCGTACGAACCCGGCTGCCCTTGAGCACGCTTGAGCATTCTCGGGGACCTGCGGACTGCGCCCGCCATGCCTCATCCCCCACACGCGCATCACGCCACGTCACAGGGGGTTGCCCGGCGCCTTGTGCCGCGGGCAACGGACAACCCCTGTCCTGACGACCGGTCACGCGCCGACACTCAGAACACCGGCACACCGGCACACCGGAGCACCGGTCGACACCGCTCCTTCGGACCGTGGGAACACCCCGTACCCCCGCCCGCCGGTGGACCGGCCGCACGTCCCCGACCGCCGCCCCTCCACACGCAAAGGACCCGCCATGCACACCTGCGCCTCCCCCCTCTCCCCCCTTTCCCCCCTTTCCTCCCTCCGCCGGGCCGCCACGACCGCGCTCGCCGCCGCCGGGTTCGCCGGCACGCTGCTGGTCACGGTGCCCGCCACCTCCACCGCCGCCACGGTCGCGGCCGCCGCGGTCGCCGCGGCGGCGGCCCATCTCACGGCCCCGACGTGCCGTGGCGCGGGCTGCCACGGCCAGGGCCCGGGAGGGCGGTGCGGCGGAGCCGCCCACCGGGTGACCGCGCTCCGGGACGACGGCTGCGTCCAGGACGCCCACCCGCACCCGCCGCACCGTACGGCGTGCGGCACGAGCCGGGCGGAGGTCACCCAAGGCACCGGTCCGTCCACCTCGTGCGCCGAGTGGCACTGATCCCGGGCCGGGCCCGGCGGAGCGCTCCGCGCCGACGGCTTCGGCCCCACCCTGCTGCTGGCCGCCCTCGCCCTCACGCTGCTGG
>NZ_JBEYZW010000029.1:0-83153 GCF_040646215.1 Streptomyces sp. NPDC046215
GTCGACAAGATCTCCACCGGCAACAACGACCTGATCTACTACGACGCCAACGGCGACTCGGTGAAGATCGAGCGGTGGCACGAGATCACCTTCCCGAACCGTCCGCCGAAGGTGAAGGCCATCGAAATCCTCTGACGGATTGACGGGCGGTTTTCGCCGACGGGCCGGTTCTCCGGGAAGGCCATTCCCGCCGAAGCGTCCGACTCCGAACCCGCCCTGCCGGGAAAGCACGCGGATTCTCCATCAGCGCGAATCCTCTCCCGCCCGGCTCACCGATGCCGGCCACCCTTTTCCGGGCGTGGCCGGCATCGGCCAGTGCCATGAGCGGGCACCAGCGCCGACGGCCCGGCCTTTCGGGGTGTTCTCCAGCCCGGCAGGTCGGTGGCTAGGTCCGCAGCGGCCGGTGGTCCTTCCCGTCGAACTGGGCGAGTTCGCGCTCGTAGTCGACGGTGATGGAGTCATAGCCAACCGACTTCATGGAAACGGTCAGGTCAGGGGCCACGCCGTTGGTTTTTCCGCGGGTGCTGCTGGTCCCGGCAGGCCACCCCTGCCCCCAGCGCACCATCAGCGTTCCAGCGCTTCTACCGCCTTCGCCTTAGGTCAGTCGTCGGGGCCCTGGGTGTTCCACCAGTTGCTGACGGTCCAGCCCAGAGTGCACCGGACTTCGGAGACGCCGGTCCCACCGGTGATGGGGCCATGGGCCGGATACGTGGCCAGCCTCTTCCGGCAGGTTACGTGGACTTGATGCCAGTGACGGTAGGTGCCCGGCGGGCACACGGACCTCGCACCGACCAGAACGCCGCCAATCACCGGCTCGGCCCGGCATGGCCCGTCGGCCAGCCTCCCGCCCGCATCGGCAGCCGCAGGCGCGGCCATCATCCCGCCCCCCATCAGTGCCAGCGCAGCAGCAGTCAGCGCGACCTTAGAAACACGCATCCTCCCCCGCCTCCTTCATAGTCGGTTCACTACATATAGCGATGTCGCGATTCGGTCAACAAGGGCATAGCTCCACTACCAGGTGCAAAATGCGCGCCTCGGCGCTCGCATCGGCGCAGACACCCCAGCGCGCCTCCGGCTGTCCTGAACGGCCAGTCGGCACGCCACCGGGCACGTACCCGCCCCCGAAGGCGCGGCGTGAGTAGCTGGCCCCGCCCCCTGGCCCGTCCCGCCGATCGGCGGACCCGGCCGTGTGCGCCGTACCGGTCGATGCGGTCGAACACCAACTGCGGGTCCTTCATCGCGCGCACCCGCCAGTCGCGGACCTGGTCGCGGGTCAGACCCTCGAGGACGAGCTCCTGCTCCTGGTCGACGTCATCGACGGCCGGGACGGGCACGGCAACCGGACGCGGCGCGGGCACTACGACCGGTATGACCGGTACGACGGGCGCAGCCTCCACGGCGGGCATCTGCGCGGCCGCGACTTCGGCGCGGGCCTTCGAAACCGCCTGCTGGGCGCGGACCCGCCCCCACTCGGCCTACTGTGCGCCGACGACACCGTCCTGCCCCCGCTGGGCCGGGAACGACGACCCCAGGGCCGAGCGCAGGGGAACGGAGGATCTCCTTCGCGGCTTCATCCATCAGTTCCGGCAAGAGATCGCCAGGACGTAGTCTCAGTTGGTTCTTCGGTGGGAGGACCAGTGCGCATGACGATTGATGTTGAGACTCTTTGGATCTCGCCAGTGATGTCTCTCCCTCCACTTGATGGAGTGTCGAAGGAAGTAGAGGGTGACGAGCATGAGCAGGCGTATGGCTTGCCCTTGAAGGCGACAGGCTGAAGTGGACATGATCGCCTCATGAATCAACGCTCGGTGACCCTGGAAAAGATCACTTTGGAGGATTGGCCGGCCGTTCACTCGTGGGCGTGTCTGGCGGAGGCTTGTCGCTATCAGACGTGGGGGCCGAACACAGAGGATGAGACGCGCGACTTCGTGGAAGGCGCGGTCAGAGCCTGGTCGGACAGCCCCCGACGCCGGTTTTCCTATGTGGCCCGCCTCGGGCGGGATGTGGTGGGCATGGGGGAACTGCGTGTTCGTAGTGACATCCAGCGTCAGGCCGAGGTCTCCTATGTCGTGCATCCGCGAGTCTGGGGCCAGGGCATCGGGACAGAGATTGGGCAGCAGCTTCTTGCCTGTGGCTTCGGTGAGTTGGGGCTCCATCGAATCTACGCAACCTGTGACCCGCGAAATCTCGGCTCAGCCCGGGTGCTGGCCAAGCTCGGCATGACGTATGAGGGACGTCTGCGTCACACGCAGCTGATTCGCGACGGCTGGCGAGACTCCTTGATCTTCAGCCTCCTCGAAGAGGAATGGCGGCCCGCAGCGCAGAGCACCGCTCCGGACGAGTGACCTGCTCTGCCGAACGATCTGGCTGGCCCGCCGACCGGCAGTCGGCGGGCTCTGGGCATCGAGATCGTTTAACTGGCACTGCTCGTGGAGTGAACGCTGTCCTTGAGGACGATTGAGCGGTACCGAGTTTCGCGACGGTCCCGGGACACTTGGCCTCGGCGTGCTGGTTGGGGGCCCGGTGGCCTCTTGGTGGGGCTGCTCACCGTCAGTGCCGAGTGGATCAGTCCCGCTTGGCCTCGCGGGAGACCGGCTGTCCGCTCCTGCGGGAGTTTCGGCGGGTGATGTGCCTGGTCATGAGGGTGATCGAGGCCCAGGTGATGAGCGTTTCCGAGCGCTGGATGAGCCTCGATCGCGCGGCGGTAACCGTCCGGCGGGGTGCGGCGCTCCACCGGCGCGGCGGGCGCGGCCGGCTGCGGGGCCGGGTCGGCAACCGCCGTGGCGGGGCCGTCCTTCATGAGCGCGGGCGCCAGGACGTGGAGGGCGCGGACGTTCGCCTTCGGCACCGTCTCGTTGGCCGCCGCGATCAGCTTCGGCGCGCTCCAGCGCAGCTTGGTGCCGACTGCCGGAGCGTCAGGGACGGCGTCCAAGCGGCCGGTGTCCGCGTCGAACTTCACGGCCTGGACCCACCCGGCAAGCTCATGTACGGCCGTGGCCAGGATGGTGTCGAACTGGGCGAGGACGCTGCCGTCGGCGGCCGGGGCGACCATGCCGCGCTCGGCCATCATCACGACGATCGCCGCGCCGAGCCCGAGAGGATCGCGTCCGCCGCAGCGCACGACCGTGCCGGTGCGCCGCTTCGGCTTTTTTCGTCTGGGTGGCGCCGTTCTTCTTCGCCGCCTCCCGGGCCGCGACCAGGGCCTGGCGCGCGAGGTCCACGCCGCTCAGCTCGGCACTCATGCGATCACCTCCCCGGTGGCGTCGCTGTCCAGCGAGCGCGCGGGGAGCTCGGGCAGGCGGTCCGCCCACGGCGCGGCCGCTGTCGACTCGCCCTGGGCCGCGGCCTGCTCGCGCAGCCGTGGTGACCTGAGGCTGCAGTGCTCCGAAGGGCACTCGATCATGGAGATCTCCCGGCGGCTGCGGGTCACCCCGGACACGGTCCGCACCTGGCGGCGCCGCTTCCTCGACCAGGGTCCGGACGGTCTTCGTGACGACCCGAGGCCCGGCGCCCCACGGAAGATCACCGACGCCGGTGTCGAGCGCGTCATCGTCAAGATGCTCGTCAGGACGCTCAAGGAGACGCCCACGAACGCCACGCGCTGGTCGACCAGGTCCATGGCCGCGGCCACGGGCATGTCGCAGTCCACGGTCTCGCGGATCCGGCGGGGGTTCGCTCTGACCCCGCACCGGTCGTAGACGGTCAAGCTGCCAGGATCTCCACTAGGCGTTTGTATGTGCGCTCCTCCTTCACCAGCCCGCCGTCGGAGATAGGTGTTCTCTCGGGTTCGTCATTCCTGCCGCGTGCTCTCATTGAGGCCCGCCATGCACCGTTCCGCACGCCGTTTCGCAGAGCGTAGGCGCGAGGACCAATGAGCGATATTCCGGTTTCCCCCACGAAGCCCGGTGAGAGCGAGTTGACCCTCCCCTTACGTCAGGCTTGATGCTGTATGCCGACGAAAGGGCAGGTGGATGAGCTACTCCGTGGGACAGGTATCGGCTTTCGCCGGGGTGACGGTGCGTACGCTGCATCACTACGACAAGGCGGGGCTGCTCTCGCCCAGTGAGCGCACCCGGGCTGGTTACCGGCTCTACAGCGAAGCGGACCTGGCCCGCCTCCAGCAGATTCTCTTCTACCGAGAGCTCGGCTTCTCCCTTGATGAGATCGTCGCGATCCTCAGGGATCCACAGGCGAATGCCGTGGAGTATCTGCAGGCCCGACAGCGGCAGTTGAGTGAGGAGATCGCCAGGCTGCAGCAGTTGGCCAAGGTAGCGGAACGGGCTGTCGAGGTCCAGCAGACGGGGGTGTCCCTGAGTCCTCAGGAACGCTTCGAGGTCTTCGGTGAGATCACCTTCGACCTGAGCTACGCCACCCAGGCAGAGCTGAAGTGGGCACACTCGGAGGGACAGCGCGAGTCGATGGCGCGCGCGGCTGCCCACACCAAGGAGGACTGGCGTCAGCTCATGGGCGAGGCCACCGCCTGGCGGGCGGAGCTGCTCGCGAGCTTCGACGAGGGGGAGCCGAGCGACGGCGAGCGGGCCATGGACCTCGCCGAGGAGCACCGTCTGCACATCTCACGCTGGTTCACTTCCTGCCCGCCGGACATGCACCGGCGTATCGCGGACGACTTCGTCGCCGACCCACGAGCCTTCGCCCTGGTCGTACCGCCGTCACAGCAACGCCCGGGCCTGGCCGCCTATACGGCCAAGGCGGTGCACGCCAACGCGGCCCGCCACGCAGGCGGCCGTACCGCATCCCAGGAGGACCGATGAAGATCCTGATCGCCGCGGCCGGATCGCGCGGCGACGTCGCGCCCTACACGGGCCTGGGCGCCGCACTGCGCCGGGCCGGGTACGACGTAGCCCTCGCCACCACGGACACCTTCGCACCCCTCGTACGCGCGGCAGGACTGGAATTTCGCAGTCTCCCCGCCGACACGCGGGTGCCCGGCGGCGTCCCGGACAGGCGTGAACTGATGCGCACGGCGGCTGCGTTCATTTCTGAACTGGGCCAGGGGTTCGCCGACGCGCTGGCCGATGGCGCGGATCTTCTCGTTCTGTCAGCCACCACGGCCCCGCTCGGCTGGCACCTCGCCGAGGCCATGGGCATACCGAGCCTCGGGCTGTACCTCCAGCCCACCGCACCGACCGGCGACTTCCCGCCGGTCGTCACAAGCTCCCGCTCACTGGGCCGCCTCGCCAACCGCGCAACCGGACGCCTCGCTCTGCGCATGGCCGACCGCGTCTACGAGCCGGCGGTCGCAAGGCTGCGACACCGCCTCCAGTTGCCCCCGGCTTCCGCCTCGGCGATGCGCCGACGGCAGGAACAAGCGAGCTGGCCTATCTTGTACGGCTTCAGCCCAGCACTGGTGCCACGCCCCTCCGACTGGCGTCCCGGCCTGGAGGTCGTGGGCAACTGGTGGCCCTATCACGATGCGGCCGAACAGCTGCCCGCGGACGTGGAGGACTTCCTTCGTGCCGGACCGCGACCCGTCCTCATCGGCTTCGGAAGCATGGCGGCGAACGACGGGGAACGGCTGAGCGAGATCGCCGTGCGAGCCCTGCGTCGCGCCGGGCTACGCGGCATCCTTCAGGCCGGCAGTGCCGGGCTCGCGGCCGACGGCGACGACGTGCTCACCATCGGTGACATGCCGCACGCCCTGCTGTTCCCACGGCTCGCCGCGGTGGTCCACCACGCCGGGGCCGGAACCTCGGCCGCCGCCCTGCGCGCCGCAGTGCCCGCGGTCACCGTACCGGTGACCGCGGACCAGCCGTTCTGGGCAGGGCGACTTGCCGCCCTCGGCGCCGCCACCGACCCGATCCCCTTCCGGTCCCTCACCACCGAACGGCTCGCCGACTCACTCAGCCAAGTAGTGAAGCAGCAGACATGCACACGAGCCGCGGCGAGTGCGGCAGAACACCTGGCGACCGAGGACGGAACAGGCCAGGCGCTCAAGGTCATCCAGCAGCTCACCGATGGATGATGCTGCCAAACCGTTCCCCACTCCTGTGCCACTCAACGCTCCGCTGGCCTACACATCAGATCACGACGGCGACGGTACTGGCGACCTTCGCGGCGATGGTGTCCGCGAACGCGAGCGGCGGCAGCCCCTCCCGCCCGGTCGGCGGGTAGACCCGGCGCCACAGCCGCTTCTCGTGGCCGACGTGCTCGATCGCGTCCGGCCGGGACCGGGCCAGGCGCACCGTCTTCTCGTCCGTGTCCGGCAGCAGCAGCCGGTCCCACTCCCCGTACCGGCGCAGCTTGTGCGCAAAATCGTGGTGCCTGATATCGGGACGGCACGTCAGGCGGCCATCTGATCATCTTTTGCGCTGCCCGTAGCCGCCCGACGTGAGAGAAGGTAGGGCTATCCCTACCTCCAGGTTACGAGTGGGCCATGTAGGCGTGCGGCTTCGTTCCGGCGAGGCTGGGAGCATGTACCTGGCGAATGATCCGGTAGCGGCTGCGGTCGAGCTGGAAGATGTGTCGAAGACGTACCCCGGCGGTGGTGGGACGCCCGCGCTACGGGGAGTGAGCGCACGATTGGCGGCAGGAACGTTCTCGGCGGTGATGGGCCCTTCCGGGTCCGGGAAATCCACGCTGCTGAACTGTTCTGCTGGTCTTGAGCGCCCCAGCGCCGGGCGGGTCCGGCTGGCCGGGGAGGACATCGGTGCGCTGCGCGAGCCGGCGTTGACGCGGGCGCGCCGTCGTCGGGCGGGTTTCGTGTTCCAGTCGTTCAACCTGATCCCGGCCTTGTCGGTGTGGCAGAACGTGCTGCTGCCGCAGCAGTTGGCCGGAGTGCGCCCGGACCGGCGCTGGGCGGACGAAGTCCTGGCACGGGTGGGGCTGTCCGGGCGCAAGCGTGATCGGCCTGATCAGCTCTCGGGTGGTCAGCAGCAGCGGGTGGCGGTCGCGCGGGCGCTGGCCGGACGCCCGCAGGTGCTGTTCGCCGACGAGCCGACCGGGGCGTTGGACCTGTCGAGCGGGCGTGAGGTGTTGGCGCTGCTGCGGGAGGCGGTGGACGAGCTGGGCCAGACGGTCGTGATGGTCACGCACGACCCGGCTGCCGCCGCCTGCGCGGACCAGGTCCTCTTCCTCGCCGACGGCCAGGTTCACTCCTGCCTGAGGGATGTTTCGGCCGCGCAGGTCGCCGCCGTGATGACGGAGCTGAGCGCCCGGTGATCCGTCTCGCTCTTGCCACCGTGCGCCACCGCTGGTGGTCCTTCGCCGGGACCTTCGCCGGCACTGCCCTGGCGGTGGCGTTGGTCGCCGCCTGCGGCACGCTGCTGTTCTCCGCGCTGTCCTCCCCGGCCGGATCCAACAGGTACACCGCCGCCGACGCCGTGGTCAGCGCCCAGCGTCAGGTGTCCGTGCGGGACGGGGACAAGACCAAGAGCCGCCCGTTGTCGGGTGCGCCCGCGCTTCCCGGCAGCCTGGCCGGCCGCCTGGCCGCCGTACCCGGAGTGGCGCAGGTGACGAAGGACGCGTCGTTCTACGCCCAGCCGCTCACGGCCGGTGGGAGACCGGTCGGGGGCGGTTCGGGCGCGTCGCCGGTGCTGGGGCATCCCTGGTCGTCTGCGGCTTTGACTCCTTTCCGGCTCGTCGACGGTCATGCGCCCGGTGACGGTGAGGTGGTGCTGGACGCGGGCCTGGCCCGGCGTACCGGTGTGCGGCCCGGCGACCGGGTGCGCATGGCCCTGTCGCTGAACGTGGCCCCGTTCCGTCTCGCCGGCATCGTCGCCGCCCCCGACGGCCCGCAGCTCTCCTCGCAGGGCGCGGTGTTCTTCTCCCCCTCGGATGCCGGGCGGCTGACCCGGCCGGGCGATGCGACCGCGCTCGCCCTGCGCTTCGCTCCGGGTGCCGACAGCAACGAGGTACTGGACAAGGTGCGGCGGGTGGCCGGCTCGGACGTTCGGGTGCTCACCGGCGAAGAGCGGGTACAGGCTGATGCGCCGGCTGTGCTGGTCAGCTACACCGGCGCGGTCGGGGTGTTCGGTTCGATGGCGGGCATCACTGTGTTCGCGGCCCTGTTCGTCATTGCCGGGACCATCGCCTTCACCGCCAGGCAGCGGCTGCGCGAGCTGGCGCTGCTGCGGACAGTGGGCGCGACTCCGCGCCAGGTGCGCCGGCTGATGGGCCTGGAGGCATGGGCGGTGGGCGTGGCCGCCGCCGTGGTGGGGGCTCCGCTCGGATGGTGGCTGGCGAGCTGGATGGGTGACCGGTTCGTGGCCACCGGCGCGGTTCCCGCGTCTCTTGAGGTGCACGGCGGTGTCCTGCCGCTGCTGATCGCGGCCGGTACGGGGGTGGGCGTGGCGCGGCTGGCGGCGTACTTCGCCGGTCGGCGGGTGGCCCGGATCGCTCCGGCAGAGGCGATGCGGGAGTCGGCCGCGGCCCCGGCCGGCGGCGGAATCTGGCGCGTGCTGACCGGGGCGGTGCTGATCGCGGGTGCGGCGGCGGTGCTGGTGTTCACGCCGATGCACGGCGGGATCGGCGTCGGCATGGGCTTCATCGGCTGTGCGCTGCTGATCTGTGCTGCTGCCGCCCTGGGACCGTGGTTGGTGCGGACGGTGGGCGCCGTGCTCGGCAGGGTCCTGCCGGGAGCGACCGGCCGTCTGGCTGCTGCCAACACCCGACGCTTCCCGCTGCGGGCGGCGGGGGCGGCGATGCCGCTGGCGCTGCTGTTCGCTCTCAACGCCACGATGGTGCTGAACTCCACCTTGCTCAGCGACCTCACCGGCCAGGCCGCCCGCGCTCGGGTCGCCCCTGCCCGCGAGACCCTGACCGCTGTCGGCGGTCCCGGCCTGCCGCTGGGCGCCTATGAGGAGGCGGCCAGGACGCCGGGGGTACGGGATGTGGATGCGACCGTGCCGAGCGAGGTCATGGTCCGCAAGGGCGGCAAGCCGCAGCATTACCCTGCCCAGGGCCTGTACCGCACCGGAGACGGTGTGCTGGATCTGAGGGTCACCAGCGGTTCCCTGAACGGGCTCGCCGACGGGGTGGCAGTCAGTACGGACCTCGCCGGAACCCAGCACTGGCGGGTGGGTGACACGGTCGGGTGGTGGCTGCCGGACGGCACGCACCTCTCGCGGCCGGTGGTGGCTGTGTACGCCCGGTCCGCCGGGTTCGGCGACATGCTGCTGCCCGGCCCGCTGACCGCCGCGCACACCGCCCGGTCCCTGCTGTCGGCCGTTCACTTCGGCCAGGGCCCCGGCCCAGCGGCCATGAAGGAGTTGCGCGCGCAGTTCCCGCACCTGTCCGCGACCGGCGGCACGGCGGACAGCCGGCAGGACGCCGAAGGCGCCTCCCAGCAGGCGGCGCTGCGCCTGCTGACTGCTATCTCCATCGTCTTCACTGCCGTCGCCGTCCTCAACACCTTCGCCATGGCCGCCCTCGGCCGCCGCGGCGAGTACGCCGCTCTGCGGCTGCTGGGCGCTACTGCCCGCCAGGTACGGGCGATGGCCGCGCGCGAAGCGGTGCTGACCGTCACCGCCGGCCTTGTCGTCGGTGCGGGGATCGCCGCAGTGGTCGTGGGAACGTTCAGCAGTGCCCAGGACGGCCAGTGGCGCATGATCGTCGACCCTCTCTGGTACACAGGGCTGCTGGCCGGTACCGGCCTTCTCGGTCTGGCCGCCGCAGCCCTGCCCACCCGCCTGGTCCTGCGCACCGCGCCGGCAGGTGGCGGACGGAGCGAGCAGTGAAGCCGACACGCCAGGCGCCGGCCGGAACCCGTGCCGCTGCTGTGAAGACGGGGGTTCGTAGAGTGCGGGACATGGTCCAGCGCACCGTCCGGTCTCTGCAATACCTGCTGCTGGGCCTGGCCGCGGGCATCGGGGCGCTGGTGACCGTCGTGGCCGGGGTCACCGGCTGCGCGGTCCTGGGCGTCACCCACCTGGGCGCCCCCGCCTTCCTGGCTACGACCTCCGTGGTGCGCCGGCTCGCCGGACTCGAACGGCGCCGCGCCGCCCTCATCCTGCCCGTCCGGATTCCCACTCCCTACCCGGCTGCCGAGGCAGCCGTCGTCTCCGGCCGGGCCCGGCAACGGGCTGCGCACCCCGCTACCTGGCGCGATACGGCCTGGCTGACGATCCTCTTCCCGCTGACCGTGTTCTGCGCCGTCCTCGCCGTGGTCGTCCTCGCAGTGGACCTGGCGTCCCTCACCGCACCAGCCTGGGCCTGGGCGCTCCCGCCGGAACACCGCGGCGATCCCGGGTTCATGCCACTTGCCACCCCGGGGAGGCAAGCTGTGACGGCGCTGGCCGCGCTGGCCCTGCTGCCCGCCGCCACGTGGCTCGTATGCGCCCTGGCCACCGGCCAGGCCCGCCTGGCCGCCGAGTTGCTCAAGCCCGGCCGCACCCAGCAACTCACCGAACGCACCGACCACCTGGCCCGCACGCGCAGCCGCGCCATCGATGCACAGGCTGCCGAACTGCGCCGTATCGAACGCGACCTCCACGACGGCGCCCAGGCCCGCATCGTCGCCCTCGGCATGGCCCTGGCCCTGGCGGAGCGACGCCTCAAGACCCTCGGACCTGCCGCCGACCAGGCCCGCGCCGACCTGACGGCAGCCCGCGCCGACGTCAACACCGCCCTGGACGAACTACGCCACCTCGTACGCGGCATCCACCCCCCTATCCTCACCGACCGCGGCCTGGACGGTGCCCTGACCGCCCTCTTCGCCGACCACCCCCTGCCCATCACCTCCGACATCCGCCTGCCCCGCCGCCTGGCACCCGCGCTGGAGGCCGCCGCCTACTTCCTGATCGCCGAAGCCCTCACCAACATCACTAAACATGCCCACGCCACCACCGCCACCGTCACCGTCCACACCCGCCCCGACGGCACCCTCACCGTCATCGTCACCGACGACGGACACGGCGGAGCCGACCCGGACGGCTCCGGCCTGACCGGACTACGCCGCCGCATCGAAGCCCTCGACGGCACCCTCACCCTCACCAGCCCCACCGGCGGCCCCACCACCGTCCAAGCGGAGATCCCATGCGCCTTGTAATCGCCGAAGACCTACTCCTGCTGCGCGAAGGGCTCATCCGCCTGCTCACCGCCACCGGCCACGACGTCCTGGCCGCCGTCGACTCCGGCCCCGACCTGATCGCCGCCGTGGACACCCACCGCCCCGACCTCGCCCTCATCGACGTCCGCCTCCCGCCCGGCTTCCGCGACGAAGGACTCCGCGCCGCAATCGAGGTCCGCGCCCGGCACACCCCCGCCCTGCCGGTGATCATCCTGTCGCAGTACGTCGAGCGCACCTACGCCGCCGAACTGCTGGCCGACGGCCGCGGCGGCGTCGGCTACCTCCTCAAGAACCGCGTCACCGACATCGACGCCTTCCTCGACGCCCTCGAACGCGTCGCCGCCGGCGGTACCGCCCTCGACCCCGAAGTCATCGCCCAGATCTTCGCCCGCAACAGCAAGGACACCGGCCTCGCCCGCCTGACCCCCCGCGAACACGAAGTCCTCGCCCTCATGGCCCAGGGCCTGTCCAACTCCGCCATCGCCGAACGCCTCGTCCTGGCCCCCGTCTCCGTCGAGAAACACATCTCCAACCTCCTCGCCAAACTCGACCTCCCGCTCACCAGCGACACCCACCGGCGAGTACAGGCCGTCCTCACCTACCTCAACGCCTGACCCGCCCGGCCCAATCGCTGCTGCTCCCGTGAACGAAGGCATCGCCTCGACCTGCCTCCGTTCCCGCCATCTCACCCAGCTACGCGGCGCAACTTCGCGACCGCGAAGGAGGACCAGCTTGAGGTGCCCGTGGAAGAGGAGAGTCCGACGGCCGGCACACGTGCCCCCGCTGCGGACACCACACTGCCTGCCCCGCACACGCCGACCGGGTCCTCTGCTGGAGCTGCGGCCTCAGCTCGTCGTCTAATGTTCGGCCGCTTCGGCACCCGAGGCCATCGATGTCTGCAGGACGCCCAGCCACCGTTGGCAGACTTCGTGTGTGACCGGCTCGAACAGCTCGGGGGTCGAGATCTCGACGAGGAACTGAGTCAGCAGGTCCTGGTGCTCTTCGTCGACGTCCACGCAGTTCTCGAAATGCACAGCCTGCGCCCAGTCGACGAGCTGGCTGGGGCCGACCAGTCCAGCAGTGACCTTCTCCGCAGCAGCCAGGGCATGGCCACGACGGAAGGTGACGATCGATGTCGGTTCACCGCGCCGGGCATTTCTGATGAGGTCAGAGAGCTCACCGTTCCAGTGCACAAGGTCTTCAAGGGGCCGGCTTCCGTTCGTGTGCATGTTCCCCATCCTGCTTGATGCATGGGGACCGAGCAGGCTCGGTCTCCCGTCAGGCCGGAGCCCGTGTGACATGACACGTCGGGACTTTGTGCCGACTGTCGGTTGACCGGTCAACCGGTTGACGGCAGGGTGGCGCACCGCCCCTTGAGCCCGTCACCCGTTTGTGAGAGCCGCGGGGCGCAGGCAAACGCGGTGGTCCCGCATCCCTGCGCCCCGCTAATCGTTTGGTCTTACATGACCAAGACCGCGCGCGCTCTGAGCATCCTCTGCCTCACCGGCACCCTTCTCGCCTCAGCCGCAACGGCCCACGCCGCTCCCACCCCGCCCGACCCCGAACCACCAACGCGAGTGAGCAAGCTCGTTGACAGGTTCGCTACTGAAGAGAACACGCAAAAGGGCAAGCTCCTCCTTAAGGAGGCGCCCGGAATTCTCAGTAAGGGGGCGAAGTTCGGCTTGGGGACTGCGGCCCTCGGAGTTCTCCTCGGTCCCGTGGGGATCGCGGCCGGATCACTGGGCGGATCCGCCCTCGGCCTTGCGACCGGCTCGTACAAGGGCATCAAGGAGGTCCGGGGAGAAGCTGAAGACTTGCTCCGTGCGCAGGATTCCGACGCCGACCGCACCTCACCTGAGTAGGTCCGGTTCAGCCCCCGCGCCGTCGTCGTTATCGTCGAGGCTGTCGGCGCCGGGGTCGCCCCGGGGCCGCAGGCGCCGAGGCGGCTGGAAGGCCTACGCCACGGCGTGACCTCGTCGATCTGGCACTCCAGCTCAAACCCGTGAGTCGTTCAGCAACCCAGATCCGCCGAATGGAAGCATGGGGACCATGCCGTCAAACCCACGTGTGTACTTCGACCTGTCAGCCGACGGCGCCCGAGTCGGCCGGGTCGTCATGGAGCTGCGCGAAGATGTCGTACCTAAGACCGCCCGCAACTTCCTGGAGCTGACGACCGGACGGAACGGATTCGGGTACAAGGGCTCTACCTTCCACCGCGTCATCCCTAACTTCATGCTCCAGGGTGGGGACTTCACCCACCACAACGGTACCGGCGGCAAGAGCATCTACGGGGAGAAGTTCCAGGACGAGAACTTCATCCTTAAGCACACCAAGCCAGGCATCTTGAGCATGGCCAATGCGGGCCCGGGCACAAACGGCTCGCAGTTCTTCATCTGCACTGCGGTGACCCCATGGCTCGATGGCAAGCACGTGGTGTTCGGCGAGGTCGTCGAGGGCTACGACATCATCAAGAAGATCGAAAGTTACGGGTCTGATTCGGGCAAGACCTCGAAGAAGATCGTCATCGACGGCTGCGGGGCACTCTAAGAAGAGCTAACAGGTGGTGCGTCGGCTATCAGTCTTCGCCCTCGTTGTCCTCGATGGCGTCGGGGTCGCGGAAGGGCCACAGGCCACTGGCCGGGGCCGCTGGCCTCGATGTTGAACAGGTAGCGGCCCCGGAAGTTGACGTGCCGGTCCTTGAGCGGGGAGAGGCGGGCGACGTCCTCGTCCTTGACCCCGTGGCCCTCGGCGCGCAGCCGCGCGACGGCAGCGTCCAGGTAGCGGGTGTTCCACAAGCACCACGGCGTTGAGGACCAGGCCGAGCGCGGCGAGCTGGTCCTCCTGGCCCTCGCGGTACATCTGGCGGATCTGGCCCCGGCCGCCATGGGAGATCGTGCGGGCGAGACGGTGTCGGGACTCCTGCACGGTGAGCTGCCGGTTCAGCAGGCGGCGGTAGGTGTCGTCGACCGGGTCGACCAGGGCCAGCAGGTGCATGGTCTTGCCGATCGCCCGTGTACTCGGCGAACGCTGCCCCAGCGGGGTCGAGTGTCCTTCGCAGCCGAACATCCGCAACAGGTCAGAGGACCTCACCTGGTTGGTGATGAGCGACCCGGCCCCACGCAGCATGTACGGCCAGTGCGTGACGATCTTCTTCAGGTTGACCTTGTCGCAGGCCACGTCCTCGCGGCCCGTACCCGCTGGCCGGCTCCTGGCCGTCGGGCGGGTCAGCCCGCCAGAACCACTGATCGTTCAGGTCGACGGCTTCGTCGGCAAGCTCGACGGCCCGGAGTGTGTGGGGCATCGAGCGGGCGGCGTCGGCGGTGACGAACGCGTCGCGGGCGTCGGTTTTGGCTTCGCCGGGGTAGAGGTCGGCGATCCGCCGCATGGTCAGCCCTGGAGGTAGGCGACCCTGCAGCCCACGTCGCGGGCGACGACCAGCGGCAGGGCGCCGATGGAGGCGGGCTGGTCGACGACCACCAGCACGGTGCCGTGCTCCCCCACAACCCAACCACCTGTTCGCAACCACCTCGATTAAAAGGCGGCACCTGGAGTCTGCGGGTGCTACCGAAGCCATCAACGAGACACCAGCGGAAGCAACCCCTGCCTGACGAATGACCCGGTCATCCACACGCCTCGGAGTTGAGCCAGTGGGCCTCACCCACCACCAGGGTGCGCGGTTTGGTGGCCAGGGCATCCTTGAGGAGCCGGTCGAACTCGGAGGGGTGGGCGGGGGCATCCCCCGCAGGCCGAGCCCGGTGTAGTTCTCATAGCGGACCGCCCGGGCCGTGGTGCAGTCGCGGAACGTGATCTGCCGTACCTCCTCGCCGGGTTCCAGCTCGCGCAGGCTGCCCTCGCCGTTCTCATCGACCATACCCGGCAGCGCAAACTCGGCCAGCGCGCGGTCGTACCGCTCGGGGGTACGGGGCGCATGAACGGGGCGGAAGATTTCCAGGGCGCGGCCAGTTGGCCCGGCTTGAACCTCACGCGGTGTGAGGATGCATGGTGGCTCTATGACTATTTCTGCCACCTGGAAGGTCGGCCGGCTTGCCGAGGCCAGTGGGCTGACTGTGCGTACGCTGCATCATTGGGACGCCATCGGTCTGCTCAGCCCCTCACAGCGCACCGCGGGAGGGCACCGGGAATACACCGAGGACGACCTCGTCCGTCTCTATCAAGTGCTGGCACTGCGTAGTCTGGGGCTGGCTCTCGACACTATCGCCGTCTGCCTCGATGCCGGGGTCGATCCGGTGCGGTTGGTCCGGAATCACTTGGCCGGTGTGGAGGCATCTATCGCTGCCCTCGATGTCCTGCGGCGGCGACTCGTGCAACTCGGTGACGAGCTTGCGGCAGACCAGGCCCCGACGGCCACGGCTCTGCTCGATGCTCTGCGGGCGATCGGCGGCACCAGTCCGGAGGGCGAGCACTCGCTGAGCCGCCACCTGGATGCCGACCAGATTCATGTCCTGCGGACTCGCGCCGCTGACCTGGGGCCTGCGATGCATTACCTGCTTGAGGTGGAGTGGCCTGAGCTGTACCGCAGGGCCGAACGACTCCGCGCGGGTGGAACTCCTCCCACTGATCAAATGGTCCGCCGACTGGTGGCCCGCATGGACGAGCTGAGCGCGTTGTTCACCGGCGGCGATGCCGGTATCTCCGCCGGTGTGAGGGCTGCCTGGCATGACGATCCAGCCGCCTTGTCTGGAGATTCCGGTGCTCCGGCTGTCGCCTGGCGAGAGCTGGCCGACTACCTGGACCGCGCTCGCAACAGCCCTGCCTGACTGGCATGTGCTGTGGTCACCCTGTCACCCCTATTTACCAAGGAGTCTGCCATGAACCGTCGAACCAATATGCGCATCGCTCTGACCTCAGCGTGCCCCACCCTCCTTACCCTTCCGGTCATCTGCCTTCTGGCTGCGGTCGGCACAGTGCCGTGGTCCCTTCTCCTCGCCCTGCCGGTTGCACTCGTGGTACACGCCGCCATCAACTACTTCCGCCTGAAAGCGAAGCTGCCGGAGGCCGGTCCCGGTCACCCGAACACCGTGTGAGGGCAGATAGGATCACAGCGACTGCCGTATCAACGTGAGCTGAACAGTCGCCTCGTAGCGGATGGCGAGCTTGATGCCCCTTTGGGTGTCAAGCACCACCGATGGCGGGTCCTGCCTGGTCAGGCGGAGTTTTCGCGGGGACGAGGAGTCGGTAGATCTCTCGTGGGACGTAGCGTTTGAGGCAGCGGATGATCTCGCGGCGTGTCTTGCCTTCAGTCAGACGTCGCTGCAGGTAGCCGCGCGTGCGGTCGTCCCAGCACAGACGGCTGAGGACGATCGGGTAGAGGGCGGCGTTCGCCTAGCGGTCGCCGCCGCGGCTCAGCCTGCGGCGCTGCGTCTTCCCGGAGGACACCTGTCGCGATCCGCAACTGAGCCCGCCGGGACGAGACCGTCGCTGGCCGACTGCGCCGGCCGACGACCGGCGGATGCACTACCTGCGTTCGCTCTTCGGCTCCTTCTGCCCCGACCCCGGCGAGGTCGAGGCCCGCAGCCTGCTCGGCTTCTCCCTGCGCATCGGCTGCCACCTGATCGCCTCCGACGGCGGCGAGGGGTACGACCGGGCGCGGGTGATGGGCCGCGCGCGGGAGCTGTTGCTGTGCTGAGGAGGCGGGCGGGCGGCCGTCCGGCCGGGGTTCCGTCGGCGGGGCGGCGCCCCCGCGCGGCCTGCCGGGGCGGGGGCGGGGCGCTGAACCGTCTCGGGCCCGGCTGCCGCCGGCACGGCCGTTCCGTCCGCTCCGTTCGCCCTGTCCGCCTCGCGATCGATGCCGGGAACCGGATGCCGAAGGGTGCGCGGTGCGTCGGGTGGAGGGCCGGCCTGCGCCAAGGTCGGACGGGCGCGGGCCGGGGTGAGCGGGTTCCCCTCGTTCGCGCTGCGATCGGCACCGGGCGCCGGACGTCGAAGGCGGGCGGGGCGCCGGATGGTACGCCGACCGGTGCAGCAGGCCGGGTAGGGGAAGAGGGCGGCCCTGGTTCGTCTCGCGAGCAACGTGGGGCGCCGGGCGTCAGATTGCGAACGGGTGTCGGGTGGCACGCCGACCAGCCGGGAGGACCGGGCGGTGCAACGGCCGGAACGGGCTGAACCAAGGGTCGGCCGGGCTGACGCGAGCGGCTCCCCGTTCGCCTCCTCCTCACGCGGGAACCGCGCCGCCGCTCAGCCGGCCTCGGCGGCCATCCGGAGGCCGAAGCCGAGCAGGACGACGCCCGTGACGCGGTCCAACGCGCGCCGCACCCTGGGCCGTTCGAACACGGCCCGGGCGCGCGAGACGACGTACACGTACCCGCCGAGCCAGGAAAGGGTCAGCGCGGCGTGCAGCAGGACCAGCAGGCTCATGCCCGCCGCCGTGGAGAGGCCGTCCGGGGCCAGGGTGGGCAGGACACCGGTGTAGAAGACGGCGATCTTCGGGTTGAGCAGATTCGACACGAGGCCGCTCGCGAACGCGCCCCAGGAACCCTTCGCCGCCGCCTCCACCGCGGGGCCGGGCGCGCCGCGCCGGCTCTGCCACAGCGCCTGGAGGCCGAGGAAGGCCAGGCAGCCGGCGCCGAGCAGCTTGACGGCGAGGTACGCCTCGGCCGACGCGGCGATCACCGCCGCCAGCCCCACCACCGTGAACACGCCCCAGGCCAGCAGCCCGACGGTGATGCCGGCGGCGGCACGCAGGCCCTCCGCCCGTCCGGCGGCGACGGCCCGCTTGGTGACGACGGCCATGTCGGGCCCCGGCACCACGGTCAGCAGGGCGAGCACCCCTGCCGCCGTCGCGATCTGCGTCCACATCGTCCGTACTCCCGTCCCCGTCCCGTCCCGGCTCTCCGGAATCCTACGCACGCCCCACCGACGTCCGTCGGGACGGAGGCGCACACCGGAAGTCACGGTACGCCGTGACCGGCAACGACGGAGGACCGGTCTCCTCCTCGCGCCGAGGAAACGGCGTCGCCCACTGCGTTCCTCGCCTTCGAAGGCGTGCGGCGGGCGGCGCTCAGTGATCAGCGGCCGCACCACCCCGCTCAGCTTGCTTCTCGCAAGGCATCCGTACGAAGCCCGTACGGACGGACGGAAAAGAAAGGGATCAGCGTTCCACTCCTTTGACTGTCGGGTGATCGCATCAGTACTCCTGTGGGGCCTCAAAGCCCCGCTTTCGTCATGTCAGGGAGTTCTCATGTCTCGTGCACGCCACCCCGGGAATCGCGGCCGGCAGTCGATCGCCACGGCGGTCGTGATGGCGTCCGCGTGCGTCACGGCGCTCGCGCCGCCGGCCTGGGCGGCGGACCCGTCCGGTTGCACTCGCGACGGCACGCACATCGTGTGCACCCAAGGCGTCCCGAAGGGACAGACCCTCAGGGGAACGGCGGGCGACGACGTCATCGAGATCACCGGCACCGTGTACGGGACCGTGGACGGCCTCGCCGGCAACGACGCCATCACGGTGCGCGGCCGCGACGGCGCCCGAACGGACACGACGAGGGGCGGCGACGGTGATCCGGCCGTCGACGAGGGCGGGTGGGTCCTCGGAGGCGACGGCCACGACGTCATCGCCCTGACCGGCGGCAAGGGTGCCAACGGGAGGAACGCCCACATTCGCGGTTCGAGCGTCTACGACGGGGGCAACGGAGGCCAGGGAGGCGAGGCGGTGGACGGCGGCGCGGTCGAGGGCGGGCGCGGGGTCAACATCATCACCTTGACCGGCGGCGACGGCGGCAACGGTGGCGACGGCAGGACGATCTCCCCCTACCCCGCCCACGGGGGGTCGGGGGGCTCGGGCGGCGCGGGGCTGCGGCATGACGCACAGGTCGTCGTCGCCGCCGACCGGCGTGGGCAGCTCACTGTGAACGGCGGGCACGGCGGGCAAGGGAACTACGGCTCGTCGTGGACGAAGAACGGCGTCGGCGGAAACGGCGGATTCGCCGTCCTCTCGGGCGACGTCATCGGTGGACCCGCGCCGGACGGCGCCGTCGTCCACATCACCGGCGGTGACGCCGGCAGCGGCCCGCGCGTCCGCAACAGGATCGGCGGTTTCGGCATGTGGTTCGGCACGGTCACCGGCACGCCGGGGGACGACGAGATCTCCGTGCAGGGCGGGCATCACACCAACCGCAGCCAGAGCGCCGGGCTCGTGGGCAGCACGATCCACGGCGAGGACGGTGATGACACCATCACCGCGAACACCAACGCCGGAACCGTCGACTGCGGCGACGGCGGAAAGGACGCCTTCTTCTTCACCATGCAGCGCGGAGTCGTCAAAAAGAGCTGTGAGCGGATCACCTACGCACGCCCGGGGCGCTGACCCGCGAGATCGTGAACACGGCACCCGCGTAACCACAGCACCCGCGTAACCACGACGCCCGCTTGGCCTCCACCGCCTCCCGGTTCGCATCGTTCAGGAAGAAATACGCGGTGGGGCATGCCGACCGGGAGACTCCCCTGGGAGGCGTGTCCCACCGCGCCCTCCCTCCTCGTGGTTCAGATGGGCGAGCAGTCGGTCCTATCGGTCCATCCTGCCTCGCACTGGTAGAGAGTGAAGGGGGTGTTGTAGCCGTGGGCGGCTCCCAGCTTGTTGTAACCGTCCACGGTGATGCGCTGGGCCACGTAGTGGTCGGTCGCGGTGCCGATGACGGTGTCGGAGTAGGGCGGGGTTGAGCTGGTCGGGGTCGGAGTCGGCGTGCTCGTGCCGGTCGAGGTCGGCTTGGGCGAGGCGCTGTCGTCGATGCCCCAGAACCGGACGAGGTGGTGCGCGGAGCAGATGTTGACGTCCAGGATGTAGGCGGCCGCGGTGCCGCACTGGGCGGGTCCTGCGCCGGGGTCGACGGGATGGCCGTGCCCCATGCCGGTGATCTGGTAGGTCTCCACGGTGCCGCCGTAGACCCGGTGGGGGTAGCCTCCGACCGTGTCCGTGGTGTCCGGTGTCTGATCGGTGCCGTTGGCGTTGGTGAACTGCTCCATGAGCTCGGTGGCGTTGATGGGTTTCACGGTCGAGTCCGTGGTGCCGTGCCAGATCGAGACCTTCGGGCGAGGCCCGGAGTACGACGAGAACGCCTCCCTTACCTTGTCTCCCCACTCCTTGGGGCTCTTGCTGACGCCGGGGCTCATGCAGGTGAAGGCGGAGGACACCGAGTCGGCGCAGCCGTAGGGCAGCCCGGCGATGATTCCCCCGCCCGAGAAGACGTCGGGGTAGGCCGCCAGCATGGCGGAGGTCATTCCTCCGCCCGCTGAGAGGCCGCTGACGTAGGCGCTTGTTGAGCCGTAGTCCCGTTTCGTGCGGTCGACCATCTGCTTGATCGACAGCGCTTCTCCGGAGTCCCGCCGGGTGTCACCGGCTTCGAACCAGTTGAAGCACGAGTTCATGTTGTTCTCCGTCTGCTGCTGCGGGAAGACCACGGAGAACTTGTACGTGTCGGCCAGCCGCATCCAGCCGGTGTTGGACGCATAGGTGGCGGCATTCTGGGTGCAGCCGTGCATGGCCACGACGACGGGGCGCCCGTCGGCCAGTCCCGGGGGCGTGTAGCGGAACATGCGCAGGTTGCCCGGATTGGAGCCGAATCCCGTCACCTCTTGAGGTGTTGTCGCCGCGCGGGCCGGGCTGGATATCGCCACGACGGACAGCGCGGCGAGCAGGAGAATGACCACTCCTGCCGCCACCCCTGCGGTGAGTGTCGCAGTTGGTCGGCGTCGGACGCCGGGCCGCAGCGGGCCGGCGGGCCCGCTGCCGGGCTCTGCTGCGGGTTCAATGAGATGTGACGGCATGGTGGCTCCCTCGGGTTGCCTGCGGGGGGTCCGGACCGATTCCGGCGCATGGGAGTCGGAAGCAGCCCGGGTGTCCGGAACCGTATGTGGCAGCAATGTGTCTGCGACATGGCAGGGATCACCACAGTCGGGACGACTCCTGGTGGACCGCCGAGGGGTTGTATCACTGGCGTGGTAGGTGCTATCGACTCAGGAGGGTGACTGAGAAGCGAGCCGGTCGGGCACGATCAGTTGGGCTGCCGTGGCCGCCCGGACGTCCTGGACCGTCACGCCGGGCGCGAGATCCGCGAGCCGGAAGCCCTCAGGTGTGACGTCGAGGACGGCGAGGTCGGTGATGACGCGCTGGACGACGTGCCGTCCGGTGAGCGGCAAGGTGCATTCCGGCACGAGCTTGGGGCTGCCGTCCTTGGCCGTGTGTTCCATGAGGACGATGACTTGTCGGGCGCCATGTACCAGGTCCATGGCGCCGCCCATGCCTTTGACCGTCTTGCCCGGGATCATCCAGTTGGCGAGGTCGCCTGTGGCCGATACCTGCATGGCGCCGAGGACAGCGGTATCGATGTGGCCACCGCGGATCATGCCGAAGGACAGCGCGGAGTCGAAGAACGAGGCGCCCGGCAGCGTCGTCACGGTTTCCTTGCCCGCGTTGATCAGGTCGCTGTCGATCTCGTCCTCGGTCGGGTAGGGCCCTACACCGAGAATGCCGTTTTCCGATTGGAGCACCACCTCGACGCCGGGCGGCAAGTAGTTGGGAATCAGGGTGGGCAGGCCGATGCCGAGGTTGACATACGTGCCGTCGGCCAGTTCCCGGGCGGCCCGGGCGGCCATCTGCTCGCGGGTGAGGGCCATGTCAGGCACCGCCGCCTTCCTGCTCGGTTCGGACCGTGCGGCGTTCGATGCGCCGCTCGGCGGCGGGGTCGCCGGGGTGGACGCGGATCACGCGCTGGACGAACACGCCGGGCAGGTGGACCTGGTCGGGGTCGAGTTCTCCGGGTTCGGCCAGGTGCTCGACCTCCGCGATGGTGATGCGGCCGGCCATCGCCGCCAATGGATTGAAGTTGCGGGCCGAGGAGCGGAAGACCAGGTTGCCGTGACGGTCGCCGATGACCGCGCGCACCAGCGCGAAGTCGGTGGTGATGCCCTCTTCCAGCAGATACTCGCGCCCGCCGAAGACGCGGGTCTCCTTGGGCGGTGAGGCGACCGCTACGCTCCCGCCCGGCCCGTACCGCCAGGGCAGGCCGCCCTCGCCGATCTGAGTCCCGACCCCCGCCGGGGTGTAGAAGGCGGGGATTCCGGCTCCTCCCGCGCGCAACCGCTCGGCGAGAGTGCCCTGCGGCACCAGTTCCACCTCCAGCTCACCGCTGAGGTACTGCCGGGCGAACTCCTTGTTCTCCCCGACGTACGAGCTGGTCATCCTCGCGATCCGGCCCGCGCGCAGGAGCAGCCCCAGACCCCAGTCGTCCACACCGCAGTTGTTGGAGACGACCGCAAGCCTTGAGGTCGTCCGGTGCAGCAGGGCCTCGATCAGCGCGCTCGGTATGCCGCACAGCCCGAACCCGCCGACGGCCAGTGACGCCCCGTCGGGGATGTCCGCCACCGCCTCGGCCGCGTCCGCGACCGTCTTGTCCAGACCCATTCGGTCCCTTCCCATCGGGGGACACCAACCGCCCCTGTTCACCAACGGCCGGGCTTGACTGCCATGAACCGCTGCTCCGGTCGGTGCCCGCTCGGCCAACTGGCGTCGACCCTAGGAAGGGGCCGCCTCCCTTTTCCATGGAAGTGGCCCACACATCGACAGGCTCCCGTGTAGGTGCCGGCGCCGCTCCTACCTCGTGGGACCCGGGGAGGCGGCGGGCCGCTCATCGCCGATCCAGCTGTATCGAGGCAACACAGCTGGGTGCTCGGAATGTGTGTTGCCCACGTACGCTGCTGTGTCCCGTGCAGCCCGCGGAAACCGCGGCGTGAGTGAGCTGGGCGGTGATCGAGACTCTTGTCCGCCAGCCCGGTCGCCGAGCCGCGCAGATCCTCCAGATGCCGCCTTCGTGGACCCCGCAGGCCGAGGCGAGACCAGCGGGGGCCAGTCACTCCGCATGGGGCCGGAACCCGTCTCGACCGGCACGACCGTGGTGGGCGCACCCATGTCCGAAGCCTGCCGTGGCCGCCTAGCCTCCGGCCCGTCACTCCCTTCGGAAGCAGAGGTACTGCATGCTCTCGCACCTCACCACCATGTCGCGCCCGTGCCGGCGCGCCGCGTCGGCCGTCCTGTCCCTGGTCGCTCTGGGCCTCGCCGTGCCGACGGCCGCGGCCACACCGACCGCCGCGGGCTCGGGACCGGGCCGCCACTGCGCAGGTCTAGCGCGCATCACTGTCCCCGGCGCCGCACACCAGCGGGCGGACTGCCTGACAGAACTCACCACCGCGGGAACGGTGAAATCCGGCCACACCGACCCCGCCGACTGGGCAGGACTCACCCCCGCGGACCTCGCCGTCCCCGCCGGCGTGCCCGGTATCCAGATCGACGGCTACTTCCCCGACACCTCCGCCACCAACACCAACCACGGCTGGAACCACGACGCCCAGTTCGTCATCCGCATGCCCGACCGCTGGAACGGCGGCCTGGTCGTGGCGGGCACCCCCGGCAACCGTGAGCAGTACGCCAACGACCGCGCCATCTCCGACTGGGTACTCTCCCGCGGCTACGCCTACGCCGCCACCGATAAGGGAAACACCGGGCTCGCCTTCCACCGCGACGGTGACCGGCCGGGTGACGCCATCGCCGAATGGAACACGCGCCTCACCCAACTCACCCGCGCGGCCCGCGCCGTGGTCGCCCAGCATTATCACCGCCCACCCGCCCGGACCCTGGCGACCGGCATGTCCAACGGTGGCTACCTGGTGCGGTGGCAGTTGGAGAACCATCCCGAGCTGTATGACGGCGGCGTGGACTGGGAAGGCACGCTGTGGCGCGCGGACGGGCCGAACCCGCTCACGTTCCTGCCGTCCGCGCTGCGCCATTACCCGGTGTACGAGGCGGGCGGCCCCGCCGCGGGTGCGGCACGTGACGCGATGCGTACCGCCGGCTATCCGGCCGGGTCGGAGTTCCTGTGGCCGTACCACCACAAGGTGTACTGGGATCTCACCCAGCGCGTCTATCGCGAGGAGATCGATCCTGGCTTCGACGGCTCGGCAGAAGCGGGCACCGCGTACTGCACCCCGGGGAGCCCGGCCTGCGACGCGGACTACGACTACGCCTCCCGCCCCGCGGAAGTCCGCCGCGCCGTGGAGCGGATCGCCCTGACCGGCCGCATCGGCAAGCCCTTGATCACCATCCACGGCACCCTGGACGTACTGCTCCCCATCGGCCGGGACTCCGATGTGTACGCCCGGATGGTTCACCGGGCGGGCCGAGGTGGGCTTCACCGCTACTACCGCATTGAGGACGGGACCCACACCGACTCCCTGGTGGACGCCTTCCCCGATCGGCTGAGGCCGCTCGTCGCCTGCCACCGCTCGGCCCTCTCCGCCCTGGAGGGGTGGCTGGTCCGTTCCCAGGTGCCGCCGGCCGGTCGCACCGTGCCCCGCCCGCCCACAGCCGACGCGGCCACGCTCCTGACTACCTGTCCACTCGGCCGCTGACACGCCATGGCCCGCCGCGAGCGGAGTCACGGCGGGGCCGTGGTGTTTCCAGGGAAGCGGGCTGGTGCGGAAGAGCGGGACACTCCGGGCGCATACGTAGGGAGGTCCGCCACTTGCAAGCGGGTCATTGTGGCGGTCATCCCCATAGGAGAGCCGGCGTGGTGACCCTACTGTTTCCGGCCATGACCAGCGAATACATTCCCCCGCGTTCACCGAGGCCGGCCGCCTCGACCCTCTCGGCCGCGCAAGGCGTGGACCTGTCAGGTCGCGCCGCCCTGGTCACCGGCGGCGGCAGCGGCATCGGTCTGGCATGCGCCGCCGCCCTCGCAGCGGCCGGTGCCGAGGTCCACGTGGTCGACCTGGACGCCGAGAAGGCCGCAGCGGTCGCCGAAGCCATCGGAGGAAAGGCGCACACCGCCGACCTGGCCGACCCTGCCGTGATCGACACACTGCCCGAGGACATCGACGTCCTCGTCAACAACGCCGGGCTACAGCACGTCGCTCCGCTCCCCGAGTTCCCGCCGGAGCGCTTCACGCTCATGCAGCAGGTGATGGTCACAGCCCCGTTCCTGCTGATCCGCCGTGTGCTGCCGCACATGTACGCCGCCGGATGGGGCCGGGTGGTCAACATTTCCAGCGTCCACGGGCTGCGCGCCAGCGCGTACAAATCCGCCTACGTCACCGCCAAGCACGCCCTGGAGGGGCTGAGCAAGGTCACCGCCGTCGAGGGCGCCCCGCACGGCGTGACCAGCAACTGCGTGAATCCCGGCTATGTCCGCACTCCTCTGGTCGAGGGACAGATCAACGACCAGGCCGCGGCCCACGGCATCAGCGCCGGCGACGTGCTGTCCGACGTCCTGCTCTCACGCGCCCCGGTCAAACGGCTCCTGGAGGCCGAAGAGGTCGCTGCCGCTGCCCTGTGGCTGTGCGGGCCGCACACCAGCTATATCACCGGTGCCTCCCTGCCCATGGACGGCGGCTGGGGAGCGAACTGAGCCCCTGCCACCTCTCTGCTTCGCCTTACATGCCTTCGCCTCACATGCCTTTGCCCGCACACGAAACTGGTGACACATGTCTGAAACCCTGGCCACCGGTCCCGCCGCCCCAGGCCGCTCCACCGGGATCGCCCGCATCGTCGGCGCGAGCCTGATCGGCACCACCATCGAGTGGTACGACTTCTTCCTCTACAGCTCCGCCGCCGCGCTGGTGTTCAACACCCTCTTCTTCCCCACCGCCGACCCGCTCGTGGGCACCCTGATCGCCTTCATCACCTACGCGATCGGATTCGCCACCAGGCCGCTGGGCGGAGTGGTCTTCGGGCACTTCGGTGACAAGATCGGCCGCAAGAAGCTGCTCGTCATCAGCCTGCTCATGATGGGCGGGTCCACCTTCGCCATGGGGCTGCTGCCCACCTACGAAACACTCGGCGTGGGCGCGCCGATCCTGCTCACCCTGCTCCGTCTCATCCAGGGCTTCGCGCTCGGCGGTGAATGGGGTGGCGCGGTGCTCATCGTCTCCGAGCACGGCGGCGACGAGCGGCGTGGTTTCTGGGCCTCGTGGCCACAGGCCGGAGCCCCGGGCGGCAACCTCCTGGCCACGGGTGTCCTCGCGCTGCTCGCCGCCGTCCAGTCGGAGGAAGCGTTCATCTCGTGGGGCTGGCGCATCCCGTTCCTGTTCTCCGGCGTCCTGGTGCTGCTCGGCCTGTGGATCCGCGTCTCCGTCTCCGAGTCCCCGGTCTTCCTCGCAGCCCAGGCCGAGGCCCGGGCCGGCGCCGCCCGCGGCATCAAGGAGAAGGCCCCGGTGATCGAGGTGTTCCGCCACAGCTGGAAGGAGGTCCTCACCGCCATCGGCACCCGGTTCGGCGAGAACATCTCGTACTACGTCCTCACCGCCTTCCTCCTCGTCTACGTCACCACGCACCTCGAGCTCCCCAAGAGCACCGCACTGAACGCCGTGCTGATCGCCTCGGCGGTCCATTTCGTCACCATCCCTCTGTGGGGTGCGCTCTCCGACCGCATCGGCCGCAGGCCGGTCACCCTGATCGGCTCGGTCGGCATGGCGCTGTGGGCCTTCGCCTTCTTCGCCCTGCTCGATTCGAAGTCGTTCGCCGTGATCACCCTGGCGGTGACTGTCGGCCTGCTGCTGCACGGCGCCATGTACGGTCCGCAGGCCGCCTTCATATCGGAACTCTTCGACACCAAGGTCCGCTACTCAGGGGCTTCGATGGGCTCTCAGCTCGCGTCCGTCGTGGCCGGCGCGCTGGCGCCGATCATCGCGGTCGAACTCCTCGCGGAGTACGACTCCGCCACCCCGGTCGCCCTGTATCTCTGCCTGGCCGCGGTGGTCACCACCATCACCATCGCCCTCGCCGGGGAAACCCGCGGCCGGGACCTCACTGTTGCCATGGCGGCCGGCTCCGCGGACCAGGCACGTCGGCCGGAGCCTTCGCCCGTCGGTACAGATGCTGGGTGAGCTGACGTACTCTGCCCGCCGGGCCACGGGATGCGGCGGGCAACCGGCGAAACGCGATCAGCACACCTTCGCCGTCCACGAGAGCGCATACCGCGCGCGTTCGTCAGTCCGTCACCCCCGCCCCCGGACGGAAGGAGTGCCGCCATGGCCACCGTGAACGATCGCCCGTACCGCGCAGGGACCCAGAACGCGATGGTGATCCTGAGACGGCTGCTCACCCTGCTGGCCTCCGGAGCACCCGCCGAGCAGTTCACACGCACGCCGGAGGACGCGTCCACCGAGCAGCTCTCGCCCGAGGAGCGGTCACTGCTGGAAGAAGCCACACAGACCGCGCTGGAGATCCGGCGCACCCTCGAGCAGCACCGCAAACGAGAGGCCGAACTCGCCGCACTCTTCGACACCGCCAGCGACCTCGCCGCACTGCGCGACCTGGACGCCGTCCTCCGCGCCATCGTCCACCGGGCCAGGACGCTGCTCGGCACCGACGTCGCCTATCTGTCCCTCAACGACCCCGTCGCCAAAGACACCTTCATGCGCGTCACCGACGGCTCCGTCTCCGCCCGCTTCCAGCAACTGCGCCTCGGCATGGGTGAGGGACTCGGCGGGCTGGTCGCCCAGACCGCCCGCCCCTACGCCAGCGCCGATTACCGCACGGACCCTCGCTTCAAACACACCCGCCCCATCGATGAAGCGGTGCTGGAGGAAGGGCTGTGCGGCATCCTCGGGGTCCCCCTACGCGTCGGGAAACGTGTCATCGGCGTGCTGTTCGCCGCGGACCGCACCCCCCGCGACTTCCCCCCGGACGCCATCGCCCTGCTCACCTCGCTCGCCGACCACGCGGCAGTCGCCATCGACAGCGCGCGCCTGCTGGAGGAAACCCGTTCCGCGCTCGTCGAGCTCAACACGGCCAACGAAACCGCCCGTGCCCACAGCACGGCGCTGCACCGCGCCGGCGACGCTCACGACCGGCTCACCGACCTGGTCCTGCGTGGCGGGAGTGTCGACGACCTGGTGCGCGAGATCGCCGCTCTGCTGGGCGGTGGCCTCGCCCTTCACGACTCCGACGGCACCGAGATGGCCCGAGCCGGCACCGCTCCCCTCACCCCCTCCCCGCAGGGCATCGCTGCCTCGCGCACCGGTGGCCATGCCGTCCCGGTGGACAGCACCTGGGTGTGCGCCGTACTGGCCGGCCCCGAGCTCCTCGGCAGCATCGTCCTGACCGGACGCGCGGATCTGGCCGACGCGGACCGGCGCCTGTTCGAACGCGCGGCCCTCGTTGCCGCCCTCCTGCTGCTACTGCGCCGCACCGTGGCCGAGGCGGAGGACCGCGTCCGCGGGGAACTCCTTGATGACCTGCTCACGTTCGAGCGGCACGGCAGGCGCCACGACACCGGAAGCCTGACCCTCCGCGCCCGCAAGCTCGGCCTCAATCTCTCCCAGCCCTACGCCGTGCTCACCCTGGACACCGACAACGAGCCGCGTGCCCAGCTGTTCACTGAAGCCGTACGCCGGGCCCGCTCGCTGGGCGGGCTGGCGGGGGTCCGCGACGGCCACGTCGTCCTCCTCGTACCGTCATCGGAGCCTGGTGCCCTCGCTGCGCGGCTCGCCCGGGAGCTCGGGCAGGCAGCCGGGGCGCTGGTCACCGTGGGCTCAGCCGGGCCGGCCACCGGCCCCCGACAGCTCCCGGGCACCTATGCCGAAGCCTGCCGCTGCCTCAACGCCCTGCACGCGCTCGGCCGCACCGGAGACGGCGCCGACATCGCCGCACTGGGGTTCCTCGGCGTCCTGCTCGGCGACCGATCGGACATCGACGGCTTCGTGGAGCGTTTCCTCGGCCCCGTGCTGGCATACGACCAGCAGCGTGGCACCGAGCTGATCCACACCCTCGACACTTACTACGCCCATGGCGCAAGCCTGTCCAAGGCCAAGGACGCCCTCCACGTGCACGTCAACACCGTGGTCCAGCGAATGGACCGAGTGGCGCAGCTCCTCGGCCCCGACTGGAACAGCCCTCCAAGGGCCCTTGAACTGCAGCTTGCCCTGCGACTGCACCGCCTGAACAGCCACAAAAAGCTGAAGCAGTGACTCGGATGAGCCGCCCTCCGGTGCCACAAACGGCTCGCCGCATCGGCACTTCCTGGGAGAGTGTGGAACCGCGAAGTGCCTCACAGCAGGTGATCCTCACGACGGCGGCTCAAGGGCGGCAGCGCGGGAGAGGACGTAGATAGACGTGTCGGGATCAGCAGCACGGTCCACGAATAGCGGCTGGACAAGCAGCCGCCCGCGGATTGATCAGCTTCGACAGAGAAGACGGTGCGAGCACGGTCGGCGGACGCGCCCGCGCACGCCACCCGCAGGAGCTGACCCCGGATCCGGAAGCCTGGCCCGAGACGGCCGGCCTGGATGCCGGAGCTGAGGCCGTGCGCCAGATCGCCCGCGGCCTCGCCCGCGCCATGGGAGGCCGTGGGCTGAGCCGCATGCGGCGGCACTCGGCTCCGGGGTCAACCGGCAGGCCGTCGCCGACCTGCTGGCTGGAAAATCCCTGGCCCACTTCATCACCACCAGTCCCTGGGATGCGGCATCGCCGAAGGCCGATCCGGACAAGGTAGCCCGCCGCTCGGAGTGCGGCATCCCCGTCGGCACCGGGCATGCCGAGAAGTGGCAGCCGGCCCTGGACATGGTCGACGAGACGCGGTCGTGGGGCCTGGACGTGCCGCTGGCCGTCGCCGACGGCGGTTACGGCGACACCGCCGCCTTCCGCCTCGGTCTGGAAGAGCGCGGGCTGCACTACGTGGTCCGGTGCCTTGGTTGCAGCCCGGGCGAGGTCAGCGATCCATCACGGCCCGGAAAGTGCGGCGGTAGGTCTGCGGTGAGACGCCGATCGCGGCGTGCAGGTGCTGCCGCAGCGACGCGGGCGTCGCGAAGCCCACCCGGCCGGCGATCTGTTCGATGGGCAGGTCGCTGGACTCCAGCAGCTCCCGGGCCCGGGCGACCCGTTGCTGGATCAGCCACCGCCCCGGGCTCATTCCTGCCTCGTCCCGGAACCGGCGGGCGAACGTCCGCAGGCTCATCCGGGCCTGGCAGGCAAGGTCGGCCAGCGTCAGCGGCTCGTCCAGGCGCCCCAGGGCCCACTCGCGCGCCGCCGCCGTCCCGGCCGCAGACGGCTCCGGCACCGGCTGCTCGATGTACTGCGCCTGTCCGCCCTCCCGCCACGGCGGCACCACACACCGGCGCGCAACGCGGTTTGCCACCTGGCTGCCGTGGTCCTTGCGCACGAGGTGCAAGCACACATCCACGCCGGACGCGGCCCCGGCCGAGGTGAGGACACTACCGTCGTCGACGAAGAGCACGCCCGCGTCCAGGGCCACCTCGGGGAACAGTTCCCGGAACCGGGCCGCCAGCTTCCAATGCGTGGTGGCCGGACGCCCGTCAAGCCGCCCGGCCGCGGCGAGGGCGAACGCGCCGGTGCAGATGGACACGATGCGCGCCCCGGCCGGGATCCGTGCAAACGCGTCTGCCACCGGAGCAGGGAGCCGCGCCGAGGCCGGTGCCGACGCGTACGGCGGGATGACCACCGTGTCTGCGGTGGCCAGCGCCTCCGGCCCGCTCTCGGCGGTGATCGCGAAGTCCGCGGAGGTGCGCACCGGGCGGCCGTCGACGGTGCAGGTGACCACCTCATAGAGGCTGTCCGCGGTGCCGAAGACACGCTGCGGGATGCCGAGCTCGAACGGATAGACCCCTTCGAGTGCAAGGACGACGACACGATGCATGGCACGATCCTAGCGATAATTGGCATTCGTGCCACTGCCGCCGGGCGCGCGGACACCGCAGGCTGAGGCGCATGAACGACATCACCACCATGCGCGCGATCAGCCAGAACGTCCTCGGCGGACCCGGGGTGCTCAAGGAGGTCCGGCTGCCGCGCCCGGCGCCCGGGCCCGGCGAGGTCCTCGTCCGGGTACACGCCGCCGGGGTCAACCCCACTGACTGGAAGCACCGCAGTGTCCCCGGTCTCTTCCTCGGCGAACCGCCGTTCGTCCTCGGCTGGGACGTCTCCGGCGTGATCGAGGCGACCGGCGCCGGCGTCACCCTCTTCAAGCCGGGCGACGAAGCCTTCGGAATGCTGCCCTACCCCTACGGAGCAGGCTCGCATGCCGAATACGTCACAGGCCCGGCCCGCGCATTCGCTCCCAAACCGACCGCCATCGACCACGTGCAGGCCGGTGCCCTGCCACTGGCCGCCCTCACTGCCTGGCAGGCCCTCGTCGACACCGCCTGCCTCGCAGCCGGCCAGCGGGTGCTGATCCACGCGGCGGCCGGCGGCGTCGGCCACCTCGCCGTGCAGATCGCCAAGGCCCGTGGGGCACACGTAACCGGCACCGCAAGCGCCGCCAAGCACGACTTCGTGCGCGCCCTGGGTGCCGATCAGGTCCTCGACTACCGCACCACAGACATCAGCAAGGCAGTCCGCGACGTCGACGTCGTCCTGGACTCCCAAGGCAGCGACCATGCAATCCACTCCCTGCGCAGCCTGCGCCCGGGCGGCATCCTGGTGTCCCTCCGGCTCGACGACGGGATCCCGGCGCTCACGGCAGAGGCTTCCCGCCTCGGCGTGCACGCAGAGGTCATGCTGGTGGAAAACGACCACGCCGGGATGACAGCCATCGCCCAACTCGCGGCAGACGGCCGACTGCGCGCCGAGATCGCCGGCACGTTCGAGCTGGCGCACGCGGCCAAGGCGCATGAGCTCGGCGACACGGGCCGCACCGCGGGAAAGCTGGTGCTGACCGTGCGGTGAAGAGGGCGGGCGGCCACCAGGAGGGGAACGCCCCCGAGGACCATTGCCCGGGCCGCCCCTGCCCGGGGAGTTCCCCGGAATACGAGGGTCCCTTCCCTCAAGACCTGCAACGGCCCCCCGGGTTCCGGTGAAGGCCCGTAAGCCAGTCCTGACGTACGGACCGCGCTGCAGCCAGGCTCAACTCATTCTGACCGACGGCGACTTCCCCGACGCTCCGTCGTAGCTCGAGCCGGCCCCCTCATGGAGAGCGGCCAGTGACACCTGGCCGCACGGACTCCCTGCGTGGACAACCAGGCTTCCGGACGAAGACGGGGGAGCCCGTGATCCTCCGCACCCGCTGTACGGCGAAGCCGATGTTGGTGACGTACTCGTACTGGCCCCACTGCGAGCCCAGGTCAGGGAGTACCTCGGTGGGCCACGCATCGTCCAGGCCCTGCTGGTCGCCGGCCGCCCAGGAGGTGACGATCTTGTCCCAGCGGCGGACATTCATCGTTCGATACTCCGCCAGCCGCTGGAGCGGGCAGTGCCTGCCAGGAGTCAGCAAGCCGTTGCGGTGTCCCCATACACCGCAACGGCTGATCACGACCCTACCTACGCCGGACAGCAGCCGGACCACCGCCTCTGCCGCCCCGCGGCACACGCCCTCAGACCCCGCGGTCACGGCGAAACCGTGAGAAGGCGCTCTCCTGTCGTTTGGAGGCTGCCGGCTGCTGCCAGAGAGCACTGCCGCGAAGACGTGCCGGGCCGGATGATGCACCGTGCGCACTGAGCCGGACGGGTCATGCTGTCCTGTGACAACGTAGGTTGAGCAGCGCCAACCAAGCTTGAGTGGTTCAGGTCACTTCGCTGGCGGATTAGGCAGTGTCCGACGGGGCTGGTGACTGGACGGCGCCCATGTCCTTGCCACCGTTGTGGGACGGGGTGATCTATCCGATGCAAAGTAGGCCCGGCTGACGCCGCACCTGCCGCAGAACGGCGGGCGGGGCGGGCGGTGGCAGACCCACCGCAGGGATTCAAGCCCGTCCAGCGCCTGAGCGCACCGCCGCGCAGCGGTGGTGCGCCCCCATGGTCCGCCGGACAGGCCCTGGTACATCAGCAGGATTTCGCTGTCTGACTTGCGGTTTTGGCTGGGCGGCTGGAGTGTAGCGGGGTGGTGGGTGGTCAGGGGCAGTTTCGCGGAGGCCGCCACTCGGCCCGGCTGCTGACCGGGCATTACGTTTTTCCCGAGATAGCCGAGCAGCTCGCCGGCCTGCTGCGACGACGTCTCGCCGAGGGCGCCTATGACGTCGACGGCGCCGAGGAGCTCGCGCGTCTGGTCACCGCGGACCTACAGCCCGTCAATGGTGACCGACACCTGAGACTTGAAGCACCACGCCGACCCGGTATCCCCGAAGCAGGGGTAACAGGCCGGGCGCGGCGGGGTTATGGCCGACAACCCGAACGACGGATGATCAGATTGCGACTGACCATCATCTGGCGATCTTCGTGGCTGACGGCTTGACCTGCACTGGTGGCGGTGACGAAGGAGACGCGATGCCGTCCCGAGGAACAACCGCTGCAGGATGCGCATGGGATACGGGCACTTCCCCATGTCTGTTTGGTCTGCGCGGCCAGGTGGCGCGCGCGTAGAGCAGGCTGCGGCGTAGGGCTCACCAGAGGAATTCGACGTCGTCCTCGGTGGCGCCGGTCGCGGAGAACCCAGCCAGACCGGTGGTGCGTCGCGGTCGCCTGGCGCGACGGCGCCGGGCAGGTGATCGGCCTTGAGGCGGCTCACCTGCCCTAGACCAGGGAAGTTATCCGAACAGGCCGAGCGGGGGGTGAGTCGGCGGTGGACCCGGTCCCACGCCACGTCATAGCCGGCGTCCATCACGATCAGTACGTCCCGGTCTCCGTGCCGCCACTGCCCGGCCGCGATCAGCCGCTGTACCACCTGCCGAAGCTGGTCTGCCGTGACGGCCACAACGTCGTCGGCGGGCCCGAGGCGGACCGCGTCCAGCACGGCGGTCCACGAGGTGAGGTCCGGCGTGAGCGCCGCGACGCACGAGTACGGCGAGCCCGGAATGATCTGCGTGGCCGCTTTGAGGCGGTCGTGGACGCGGCAGAACAGCCGCTCCGGCGAGCAGGCCGCGTCCGAGCGCAGCCACGGGGATACGTCCACCGTGAGGACGAGCCGCCCGGCGAATCGCGGCAGCGGCAGCGATATCAGCAGGTCCTGCAGGGCATCGGTGAAGAAGTGACCTCGGTTCAAGGCCCCGTACAGTGAGCCCTATCCCCGCCGGTGCTCGGCCGGCAGCGACAACTCGACCGGCGTCCGCGTCGGTCCGTCCGCGCACAGCAGCGCGTCGGCCAGTTCGAAGAACGCGTCCGCCCGTGCGGACAGACATCCGTAGAAGGCCGTCCGAAAGCGTGACAGCTCGCCATCAGCCGACAGCGACCTCGCCGTCCCGGCCCGGGCCTCGCAGGACACCCTCCGGAATCGCCAAAAATGGTCCCTCAATCTGCACGCAGCACGCCCAGGGCCACCTCGGGGAACAGTTCCCGGAACCGGGCCGCCAGCTTCCAATGCGTGGTGGCCGGACGCCCGTCGAGCCGCCCGGCCGCGGCGAGGGCGAACGCGCCGGTGCAGATGGACACGATGCGCGCCCCGGCCGGGATCCGTGCAAACCATTCGTGCCACTGCCGCCGGGCACGCGGACACCGCAGGCTGAGGCGCATGAACGACATCACCTCCATGCGCGCGATCACCCAGAACATCCTCGGCGGACCCGGGGTGCTCAAGGAGGTCCGGCTGCCGCGCCCGGCGCCCGGGCCTGGCGAGGTCCTCATTCCCAGACGCGGTGGCGGCGATGCGGATGCGGGCCGACCGGTGGAAGCAGCCCAACGCACCCGTGGCAGCGTGAGCACCGCCCCCAGCACGGCCTGGGCTCCGCCGTAGACCGTCCCGCTGGGGATGATCCACAACAGCTCGTACTCGGCCCTGTCCTGCGTCGCGCTCAGGGCACTTCCGTCCCGTCGTGTGACCCACATCATGGGAACTCGTACCTTCCATCGGACATATCCAGACGTGACGTCAATACACACCCGCATCAGGGACGGCGACCCGGACTCCTTCCGCTGTCTCTTCCGCTCGCACGCCCAGCTCGTCCACCGCTATGCCATCCGTGCCACCGGCGACTGGGCCACCGCCGAGGACGTCGTTTCGCTTACGTTCCTTGAGGCCTGGCGCCTTCGCGACAGGCTTCCCGAGGAGCCGGACGGCGCGAAGGCCTGGCTGATGGGCATCGCGGTGAACGTCCAGCGCAACACCAACCGTGCCGCCCGCCGCCATCAGAAGGCCCTGGCCCGCATGCCCGCCAAGGAAGCCGTGCCGGACATCGCGGGTGAGGTGGTGGGCAGGATGGCGGACGCCGAACAGCTCACCGCCGCGAAGAACGCCCTGGGGAAGCTGCGTCGGCCGGAGCGCGAGGTCGTCATCCTCTGTGTGTGGTCCGGCCTGAGCTACGCGGAAGCGGCCGAGGCCCTGGGCGTGGCCGTCGGCACCGTACGGTCGCGGCTGTTCCGGGCCCGTGAGCGTCTGCGCAAGCTCGCCGAACACGAACTCCGGCAGCACGCCGACGAGACGGCGTCCCGGCGTGCCCAGTTCCTCCCCCTGCACCTGAACCGGCCGAACGAGAAGTGGAACCGATGATGAGCATCTCCCGGCGACCCCAAGAGCCGCTCGACCTCCGTGACTTCGACCTCCTGCTCCCGCCGCAGGCCGAGACCGCCCTGCCCAAGGCGCGGCAGGACCTGCTCGAAGAGGCCCTGTGGGCCGAGGCGCGCCGAACCACCCCGTGCGCACCGCGCTCCCGTGCGCACCGCACGGCCTGGATCGCGCTCCCGGCTGCCGCGGCCGTGGTGGCGGGCGCCGTGCTCGTGGCCCCGGGCGGTCCGGGTGCCTCGGGTACGGACACCCGCCCGCCGACGGCCGGCGCGAAGCTGGAACCCGGCACCACCACAGGACTGTCGACGACCGTCGACCGCATCTCCCTCGCGGCAGCCCGGCAGCCGGCCCTGGAGCCCCGGCAGGACCAGTACATCTACGTGGAGAGCAAGGTGAGGGGCGGGCGGGTCGACAGGGCGGGCGGCAAGGAGAAGCTCGTGGTGACTCCGCTGCGCTCGCGCCAGGTCTGGCACTCGCCCGACGGCCTCAGGAATTTCGTCTACGAGCCCGGCCATGAATTCATGGACAAGAACGGCGAGGACCTCGACCTCGACCGTCCTGATGACGTCACCGACCGGGGCTCCTACAACAGCGTCAAGGCGCTTCCCACCGACCCCGACGCCCTGCTCAAGCGCCTCTACCGGTGGGGCAGGATGGGCGACCCGTCGGCCGATCGGACAGCGTTCGAGGAGGTGGGCCAGCTGCTGGAGGAGCAAATCGCGGCACCGGACATCAGCGCCGCGCTGTTCAAAGCCGCCGCCAAGATCCCGGGCGTCAAGCTCGTGGACAACGTCGTCGACGCGACCGGCCGGACCGCTGTCGCGATCACTCACACCGGGCCGGTCAGCCGCCAGGAGTGGATCTTCGACAGGAACACCTATGGGTACCTCGGCCAGCGCGACGTGCTGGTCAAGCCTTATCGGGGCCTCGAATCCGGCGCCATCACCCACGAGACCGTGGTCATCAAGCGGGCCGTGGTCAACGCGAAGAAGGAGCTCCCCGACGGCACGACGCTCTGAGCGTGGTGCAGGGGGCGCCTCCGTCAGCCGCGCTCCCGCGCGGCGCCCCTCACGCCGGCTCCGCCGCCGTCCCGGCGCCCGGCGGCGCAGCCGGGTGATCAGACGGGCGGCGCAGAGGGAACGGTCGGCCGTCCGCCGTTCGGAATGACCCGTCCGGTTTCTCCGAAGCCAGGTTCAGTGCCGGTTCTTCTCCAGGGCGGCGATGTAGCCCTTCATCAGGTGGTCACGTACGCCGTCGGAGGCGGGGGCGAGCATGTCAGCGGTGGCACCCTTGGCGCGGTCCAGCAGCCCGCCGATCACGGGCATCTTGTCGCGGACGGTGCCGTTGGAGTCGATGTAGCGCAGCGCGTCGACGTGGTGGAAGACCGGCTCGGGCGGGAGTTGGGGGACGATGTCGTTGTTGTTGACGAAGCGGTACATGCGCTGGGTGAAGGCATGGTCGTAGGCGCGGGCCAGGGTGCGGTCGCAGGTGCGCGGCTGGCCGAAGGTGTAGACGCCGTCAGCAGTGAGGTTGGGCTCCTCGAAGTGCAGACGGGCGGCGGCCAGCATCGCCAGAGCTCCGCCGAGGCTGTGGCCGGTGAACCACAGGGTCTGGCCGTTGTCGCGGAACTCGTCGATGGCGCCTCGGATCTTCGGCCATGCGCTGTTCAGGGCTTCGCCGAAGCCGTAGTGGATGAAGCCGGTCTTGCCCGGGCCGGGCCACGGCGGGGTGGTGGTGTCGGAGAGCCAGTCGCGCATCTCCACCGGCTGCGTGCCGCGGAAGGCAGTGATGATCATCCGCGGGCTGGCCATGGTGTACGCCTGCGTGTCCTGTAGGGGGAAGGGCGGACTGAACGTCGTGTGGTGGTGGCGGACTCTCTCGAAGCCCCATTCCCGCGCGGTGGCCTCGATGGTTTGCTCGTCCTGGTAGGCGAGCTCTGCCGCGCGGGCCATGCCCAGGGCATGGCCGACGCTGTAGCCGGTGGCGGTGTGGTCGATGACGGCAGTCGTCATGACGATCCTCTCGAACAACGAACGACCGGACCGATACGAAGAGTGACGATAGTCACTCAGGGTTGCAATGTCTTGGACCGGCCCGCCCGTGTTGCCCAGACCCTCCGAGCACCGGCACGGATTCACCCGGCTCCCCACCCACCGCGGCACCGCCCCGGCGTCCGGCACCATCGCTGCGCCCAGCCCCCGCCCCGCCCCGCCCCGTCCCGCAACCGGACGCCGACGTGGACCCTGTGGCGCTGCGAGAACGTGCACGAACGCGAGTGACCCGGTGGCCGCTTCGTGCAAGAAGCAGGCTCAGCCCAGGTCGAACACGTTCGGCCGACCAGCCCGGTAGCGGGCCTCGTCCTGCTGGTGGAGCGGTTCCAGCTCCGGCGGGCGGTACAGCGGCCAGACGCGGCAGCGCGGAGCGTCGGAACCGTCCGCCTCCAGTAGGGCGTTGACCGCGCGCCGCGCGGACTCGTTCGCACCCTCCATCGTGGCGAGGTCGATGTCGGTGGCAACGTAGTCGCCGGCCAGGAAGAAGTTCGGCACCGCCGTACGGCTCGGCGGGCGGTCGAACCAGGTGCCCACGGGGTGAATGAAGAGCTGCTCACGGTTGGCCGGCGAGGGGCCGCCCAGGCCGGTGACCGCCGGGTCCATGAACCACGCGTGAACGTCTCCGTCGTCCAGAACCTGACGGCCGGTGTCATTCAACCCCGCCTTCATCTGCGCCCACACCTCGCGTGCCACTTCTTCGCGCGTGCAGCGGATCGCCGGCTTCCCGTAGAGGATCCCCGGCTTCTGCCACTCCGAGACGCACACGGACAGGCAGTCGGCGACCCGGCCGTCGCCGTAGTCCGTCCGGAAGTCACGGCCAGGCCAGAACTGGGCCTGGCTGATGGTGGTGAGCGCCCAGGGCGAGTCGACGTGGTTGGTGTGCCCGTAGACGATGGGCGTGCGGGTGCGCAGGTAGTACTGCACGCCGACCATCCAGTCCGTGCGGAGCCGGTCGCAGCGCCTGAGCCGGGGATCCGCCGCACGCAACGCGTGGCCCCAGGTCATGCGGGCGTGCTCGACGGGCAGGGCGCTGATGTAGTGGTCGGCGGTGACGGAGCGGTGTGCTCCGCCGTGCGGGGCCCCCAGGCGGACGCCGGTGACACGGCCTCCGTCGTACAGCACCTCCCGGACTTCACTGGCCAGTTCGAAACGGACGCCCAGGGAGCGCAGGTGGTGCACCCAGGGGGAGATCCATGCCTCGTTGGTCGGTGCGTTGAGGACGCGGTCCACCTCTCCGTCGTTCCCTCTGTTCAGGGCGTTGTAGAGGAAAGCCTGGAGGATGCGGGCCACCGTGCGGGTGCTGGCCTCCTCGGCCTTGATGGCGACGAGGTTGCGGGTCATGCCGGTGCCGAACAGGTGCTGGTAGTCCTCTGACATGCGGTCGGCCCGGATGAAGTCCCACCAGGGCACCCGCTCCCATTGGCCGAGGCGGCGCTGCTCGCAACTGGTGAGGTGGACCAGCAGGCGGCCCGCGAAGTAGGCGATCTCGGCGGGTGGCAGGTGCAAAACGGTGTCCAGCGCACCGGTCAGGGTCCGCAGCAGGGCGTCGGGCAGCAGCGACGAAGGGTGGGGCGGGGCGAGGAGCGTGCGAAAGGGCACCTTCGCGTCGGGGCGGCCGCCGGTGTGGACCACCAGGCCGTCGGTCGCGTTCACCAGGTTCCCGTGGACCGTTCCGGAGCCGTCCGGGAGGGGGATACGGCGCAGGGTGTCGGGGAGGTTGCGGTAGAAGCCGGGGAAGAAGCGGAATCCGTGCTCGCCCGGCAGGGGGCGGCGCCCGCCGCCACCGGTGCCCGGTACGTCGATACTGCGGGCCTTACCGCCCAGAGCGGTGTTGCGCTCGTAGACGGTGACTCGGTAGCCGCGCTCGGCGAGCTCCTGGGCCGCGCTGAGCCCGGCGACGCCGCCACCGAGGACGGCCACGCTGCGACCGGGACCGCCGCGGCCGGCGGCCCCGGCGCCTCCCGCCGCCGTGAGGGCCGCCCCGCTGCCGACGGCCGCCGCCGTACCCAGGAATTGACGCCGTGTCCGTTGCCCCTCCGGCATACCCATGCCGGGGCAACGATCCGGCGGCTCACGGGTCATGGTGTGCCGCGGACGGTCACCGGTGTGGGGTACGGCTGCTCGGTCGTTCGACGCCTTCAAGGCTCCTTGAGCGCCCACTGTCTGTCTGTACAGGCTGAGACGTTCGTGGGCCGGGCGGTGAGGCCGGTGAGAGGGCGGTCGGCGTCGTGACGCCGCTCCGGTGCGGTCATGCGGGCGGGAGCCAACCTCGCTCCGGACCGGGCCGGGCCGGGCCGGGGGCACGTTCGAGCAGTATCTGGGGGCCCGTGCGGTGGCGCGGCATCTGCGATCGGATAGGCCACCGGGGCCGATTGTCAGTGGTGCGGTGCATCATCATCGGCATGACACAGAACACGTCCGCATCGCCTCTGCATGATCTCGCCCGCAAGCACCTTCCCGCCGATGTCGCCGAGCGGTGGATCGGTCTGCTGCGGCCCGCCGCCCGCCTGGTGGCGGTGCCGGATCCGGGCCCGCAGGACGTGGTGGTCGGCCGGCTCGGCGGGCTCCCGGCACTGCCGGAGGATGCGGCATGGCCGGTGTGGGAAGGGCACGGACCGCTGTCGTTCGTCGCTTCCGTGGACTGTGCCGTGCTGCCTGCCGGGGCCCTGGACATAGCGCTGCCCGCCGACGGCACGCTGTCGTTCTTCTACTTCGACGGTCAGATCGACGACGGCGAGGCGTACGTGGACGTGGACGACCCCGAGACGTGGGCGGGGGCCCAGGTGGTCCACGTTCCCGCCGGCGTCCCGGTCGCCGAGCGCGCCCTGCCCGTCATCGACGACGAGGACGTCGAGTTCGAGGCGTACCCCGAGGTGCCGCTCACCGCCCGCGTGGAGTGGACGGCGCCCGACTCCTGGCACCCGGACGTCATGACGGCCCTGTGGCCCGGCGGTGAGGTGAAGGAACCGAACAGTCACCCGGAGGAGGCCGGCGCGTTCCTCGATGAGCTGTGGGACCTCGAGCGCGACGCGGACCACCTCATCGGCGGCCACGCCAACCCGGTCCAGAACCCGGTGGAGTACGAGATCGCCCACGGCGTTCTGGGCAGGGACACCCGCTGGGACGACCCGCGCGTCGCCGAGGAGGCCAAGGGCTGGACGCTGCTCGCGCAGATCGACACCGACGGTGACGCCGACATGATGTGGGGCGACTGCGGCGCCCTCTACTGGCTCATACGCCCCCAGGACCTGGCCGAACTCCGCTTCGACCGGGCGATGTTCACGATGCAGTGCTGCTGAGGAGGTCGGTGCGCGTCGTGTCGCCGGGACAGTGGGCGCAGCTGCGGCGGGTGGCCTGCTGGTAGGCGCGGGTGGCCCGGCCCAGGGCGAGGCCGTAGACGGAGAAGCCGCCGTAGGCGACGACCACGACCCAGCCGTCGATGGCCTCCATGCCGTTGTCCACGACACCGGCCCACACGAGTGCGCCGTAGACGAGGAGGTAGAAGCCGAAGGGCGCCAGGGCGCCCGCGCCCGTCCAGCCGAGGCCCAGCAGCGGCCATCGCGGCAGCCGCCGGCCCCACGGCAGGGTCAGGGCGAGGGCGAGCAGCATGCCGATGAGCGCCAGAACGGCGGTGATGTCGACGCCGTGGTCGTAGAGCCGGATGAGCGCGTCGCCGGCGTAGTACTCGTCCATGCCGGGCCGCTGCTTGTGGCCGTTGTAGCCCACGTGCGCGCCCAGCGCCCACGCCGTCTTGAGGGTGGCGTACGGGACGAGGCCCGCCACCGCCAGGTACCCGGCACGGGTGTGCCGCTCCACGGCGGTGCGGTGCCCGAGGCCACCGCAGTGGCCGCAGACGGCGAGCCGGTGGCGTCGGTGGGCGAGGGCGGCGCAAGCCCACAGCACGGCGCCGAGCGTCGCCACGCCCGAGTTGGCCCAGGCGGCCCAGTCCATCGGGGGCTGGTTGCGGGAGAGCAGGTCGAGGGCGTGCGCGGGGCTGAACAGGAAGCCGAATCCCGACATAAGCGCGAGCAGGGCCACGCCCCACGCGGCCGGCGGCGGCCACCGCGTCCCGGGCATCCGCAGCATGACGTACGCGAGCAGCGCCGCGAGCGCGTACGCCACCGCCAGCGTCCACTCCGCGGCGGTGCCACGCCACGATCCCCCGGCCGCGTAGCCGAACGCGTACCCGGGGCACAACGCCGCGACTACCGCCCCGCCCGCGTATCCGGCCGACCACACCACTGCCGCTCGCCCGGCCCACGCGGGCCAGGTCGCCTTCACCGTCACCAACATCGTCATCCGCATGCCGCCAGCCTCGGCCGGCGCGGCCCCGACCCGCGTCCCTCGCCAGGCCCATCCGCCTCCGCCGCGCGGTGGAGCCCGCGACGGGCGGATCCTGCGGGGGTAGGGGCCGGTCGGCGGAGGACCCCCTATACCCGGGTCGCCGCGCTCACACGGGCCAGGCCCGGTGTCTCCCGCCACATGACAATGCGCGGTGAGCTGACCGAAGCCATGCATGAAGGTCGGCTTGTGAGGCATGAGGGGGTGATGGAATGCGTCGTGTTTAACAAACGTTCGGGCCGATCGGAAAGTGTCGAGTGCGAAGCGCCGGACGCGACTTGCCGTCTGGTTCTCAAGCGGGTGCGAGGACTGGGCGACGGCGAGTTCGCCTGGGTGCGTCTGGTCGATCCGTCCAAGGACGAGCTGATCCAGCTCGCCGAGGAGCTGGACCTGCACCCTCTGGCCGTCGAGGACGCGGTACACGCGCACCAGCGCCCCAAGTGGGAGCGGTTCGGTGATGTCCTGGCCGTCGCGCTGAAGACCCTGTGGTACGTGGAAGAAGAGGCGGCGGTGGAGACCGGCGAGATGATGCTTTTCGTCGGGCCCCGCTGCGTCCTGACCGTGCGCCACGGGGCGGTCGACCCGTGCGCTGAGGCCGCCCGACGGCTCGATCTCGACCCGGGCATGCTGCGCTTGGGTCCCTGGGCTGTCCTGCACGCCGTGCTGGACGTCGCCGTCGATGCTTACAGCGACGCGGCCCGTAGGGTGCGCGCCGCGCTCAACCGGCTGGAGGACCAAGTCTTCTCGACGTCGCGTGTCGACCACACCGAGGACATCTACTCGCTGAAGCGGGAGGTACGCGAGTTCCGCGACGCCGTGCAGCCGCTCGTCCCGGTAGTGCACGGCCTCTTGAGCGGACCGGGCGAAGAGGACCGTCAGCTGAAGATCGCCCCGTACATGCGTGACGTGGCCGATCATCTGGACCGCACGGATATCGAGGTGCGAACGTTGGATGAGTTGCTGGGCTCGGTGCTGGACGCGCAGCAGGCCCGGGTGGGCACCTGGCAGAACGACGACATGCGGCGTATCTCGGCATGGGCAGCGATCTTCGCGATCCCTACGATGGTCGCCGGCGTGTACGGGATGAACTTCGAGCACATGCCGGAGCTCGGCTGGACCTACGGCTATCCGCTGGCCGTGGGCCTCATGGCCCTGGCCTCAGGCGTCCTCTACCGTGCCTTCCGCCGCAATGGCTGGCTGTAGCGGTTACCTGCCTGCCGCATTCGGTGCCGACCTCGGCCGGTGACGACCGCATTGCCGGGTTCAGGTGCCGCCCTGCCTGCCGCTTTTCTCCTCAGGCCCGGCTACTGCGCTGTTTGTTGCGCTGCTTGTTGCAGAGCCCCCGCTCGTGGGATGTCGGGGCGGTTGCGGGGTGGGTGAGCCGCGACCGAACCGGTCGGTCAGAAGGTGGTTGGTGCCTGATCGGCCGGCGGAGGTGTGTGCGGGCACCGTGGGGCGGCGGTCGTGAGGGGGATGCGCATGCGGCGCAGGAGATCACGGGTAGTGCGCCGGCTCAGGGTGCTGCGCCAGGCCGTGCCCGGGTGGCGGGAGCGTAGATGTGACAGTGCTCGGGTGCCGAGTCCCGTGTGCTGGAAGGGTTCCTCGATGACGACGTCGGTGATGACGGCCTCGGCGCAGTCGGTGCAGATCCGGTAGTGGACTTGGCCGACGACCCTGCGGATATGGACCAGGAGCAGGTATTCCTCACCCGGGTGAGGATCGCCGGGGATGTGTGAGGAGAGGAAGTCGATGGCCCGGTAGGCGAGGATCCGGCGGCGCAGCCGACTGGTGACCTGGCCCCGGCGCGAGTGCCGGGCAGCCCGTGGGCGGTGCTGCCTCCCGGTCGCGGGGGCCGTGCCGATCAGGATGCTCGTAGGGCGCGCGTGTCGTCCGTGCATAAGGGCCCGCTTGCCCGGCCCCGGGCCGTTGATGCCGCTGTTCGCAGGACGGCGCTACCGCATCCGGATGCAGACCGCCCGGCCGCCCTCGGGCGGCCGGGCGGGCGTAGAGATCCTGTCGGTCGACAACACATGCAATGGGCCGGGGAACGACACCGCGGCCGTCCGGAATCGCGTTCCTCCCGCGGTCGGGGCGACGGCGCGGCCCGACAGCGCCGGCTTGTAGCGAGGCTCGGCGCCGTTCGATAGGCACGCCGCTTGGGGCCGCGTCGGCCCGCCAGCCGGCCCGGCGCCCGCGAGACCAGCCCCAGCTTTACCCGAGACGGCGCAGCAGCAGGCGGGGAGCGGCCCGCACCACAGCGGCCGCGGCCAATCCGATGGCGGCTCCTGCCGCGACATCGGAGGGATAGTGGGCGCCGCTGTGCACCCGCTCGACCGCCACCAACGCCGTCGGTACGGCGCACACTGCGCCCGCCCACGGCCAGGTGGGGGCGACGGCGGCGGTGAAGGCGACAGCTGCGGCAGTGTGCCCGGAGGGGAAGGACGAGCTGTCCGGCCGGTCCTCGACGTCCTCGTGCCAGAACCACTCCTTCGGGGGCCGACGGCGCTCGATCAGCTGCTTGCCCACACCGTTGGAGAGCACCTGCGCCGTCACCATCCCCGCCACGCCCGCCGACGCGGCCCTGCGCCCTCTCCAGCCACCCCCGGCCACCATGACAGCGGCTGTGGCCCACCACAGCTTCGTACGTTCGGCGGCATCCTCCACCGGCGGTAGCAGCCCACGGGCCCACGGGGAGTCCCAGGACGCCATGCGCTTGGCCAGCCGGTTCTCGCCCGTACGCAGTGCGTTCAATATCTTCATGCGGAGCGGCTTCCCCCGGCCAGGGACGTTCAGACGGCCTTCACTCCATCCGGCGGCGATCTTCGTCACTCCACTTCCGTGTGTCGCGCGGCGGGACGTAGGGCTCCTCGTCCTCGGGGTGACCGCCCGCGATGGCCCGCTGCCGCGCCATTTCGGCGTCGAACTCCAGACCGAGAAGGATGGCCAGATTGGTGATCCACAACCAGACCAGAAAGATGATCACCCCGGCGAGGGTGCCGTAGGTCTTGTTGTAGGAGGCGAAGTTCGCGACGTAGAACGCGAAGCCGCCCGAGGCGATCATCCAGATCAGCAGGGCGAGGAAACTGCCCGGGGTCACCCACTTGAATCCGCGGCCCTTGGCGTTAGGGGCGGCCCAGTACAGAAGGGCGATCATCATCGTGACGAGGAGGACCAGGACCGGCCACTTGGCGATCGACCACACCGTCAGAGCGCTGTCACCGATGCCCAGGGCCGTACCGGCCTGCCGGGCCAGGCCGCCGGTGAACACCACGATCAGCGCACTGACGCACGCGAGGACCATCAGCGTGACGGTCAGAGCGAGGCGAAGCGGCAGCACCTTCCACACCGGGCGGCCCTCGGGCATGTCGTAGACGGCATTGGAGGCACGGATGAACGCGGCCACGTACCCGGACGCGGACCACACCGCGACAGCCAGGCCCACGATCGCCAGGACCGAGCCGACACCGGCATTGCCCTGCAACTGCTGCACCGCGCCACTGATCACATCACGTGCCGAGCCCGGCGTGAGCTTCTGAAGGTTGTCCAGGACCTGCTTGGTCGCCGACTGCCCGGCGACGCCCAGGAGGGACACGAGGACCAGCAGGGCCGGAAACAGGGCCAGCACACCGTAGTAGGTCAGCGCCGCGGCCCGGTCGGCCAGCTCGTCGTCCGTGAACTCCTTGAACGTACCCCGCAGCACCGCCCACCAGGACCGTTTGGGCAACTCGCTGAGCTGATCGGGTGCCCGCTCCTGCACCCCGTCATCCGGCCCCGGCCCGCTGTCCCCGGGCACTCCGAAGTGCTCATGGTCATCACCGTGCCCGCGTGCTGGTGTCGTAGGTGCCATACCCGACGGCTGTCCGCCAGAGGGCCGCTCATGCCTCGCCCGACGAATCCGGCACAGACTTGACAGGCGGCGACGCGCCCGGCGCCCGGCGCCCTGCGCAGCAGCAGCGACGCCACCCAGGCGTGCTGGGCCGACGGACACGTGTCAACGGCGGCGTGGGGCCTACCCCCATTGCCGTGGTGGCTACTGGGATAAGGCGGAAAATGCGCTACTCCATTATGGGGTGAGGTTCCATACTGAGGGTTTTCCTGACACGTGAGAGGTCTCAGGAGGCCAAATGAGCGCCGGTGGTCAGGGCGAGCCGCCGAGCACGCCGTCGCCGGATGTGCCGCCTGAACCAGGCCCCGGAGCCTTGCGCCGCCGGATCGCTGCGGTACTGGCCTGGCTGGGTGCCCATAGCAGCCACGTGCTGGTCGTCGGGCTGGCGAGCACGGTCGTGGGCGGGGTCACCACCGTCGTGGCCACCGGGATGTGGGAGAAGTGGTTCGGCGACCATCCGCCCGCCTGCCCCGGCCCCGGGTGCGACGGCAAGAACCCGCAAAAAGAAGGGTGCTCCGCCGACGCCGTCAGCTGGCAGCCGGTCAGCCCTAATCCTGTAGGTCTTCATGCCCGGTACAGCAAGTACTGCTCGGCAGTATGGGCACGGATCGTCACCGGTGAACGGGGCGACGTGGTGACTCTCCAGGTGCGCAACGGCTCGGCGCAGAGCGCACTGGTGGAGTACGGAACCGACCAGTTCACACCGATGGCGTCAGTGGGCAGTTCCTTCAACGTCAAGATATGTGCGGTACCGAAAACCACCACCCCGCGCGCCGGGCAATGGACGAAGTACTGCGCCGAAGTAACGGAAAAGACCCACTGGAAAGACTGAGCCGAACCCGGAGCAGTTCAACGAGCGCGGGCGACGCGGACTGCCCTGGCCAGCGGCAAGGAACTCGGCCAACGGAAGGGTTCCTGAATCAATCGGCCTCGCGTTCCACCGGCAGCCACAGCTCGGCATCGGCCTCGCTGCCGTCCGCCGACATCCGCGTACGAAGGAGCTCCGGCCCGGGGCGGCTCCGGTACGGGTTCGATGGGAACCACTCGGTGAACACATCCCGCCACAGCGCCTGGATCGCCTCCGGCGTCGGCCCCGAGGTGGTGAAGAGCGCCCATGTCCCGGCCGGCACGGTCAGCGTGGCCATGCCCTCCGGCGCGGACGCCGAGGTGACGACCCCGTGGTAGTAGTCGAGGTCGGTGCCCTCCGCCCGGCTGGGATCGAGGTCGTCGCACACCGCGAGAATGCCGTGCGGCTCCTGGTCGGACAGCTCCTCCAGCAGCTCCCTTGCGTGGTCACCGATCCCGCGGACGAAATTGATGATCGCCTGATTCGGCCCCGAGTGCACGAGCGGCACCCGGGCCTTCGCCCCGACGACATTGAACTCGGGCTTGTGCACGACGCGGTAGCGCATGCTGCTGCTCCCGTCGACGATGAGGCGAAAAGTCATCCGGGGCTGGGAGCTGAGCGCCGCGCCGGTGCGCCGCGCCTCGCCGGGCCCCACTCCGTGCACCGCGCGGAACGCCCGCGCGAACGCCTCGCCCGAGCCGTACCCGTACCGCACCGCGATCTCCAGCAGCGTCCGCTCACCGGCCAGTACTTCCGCGCCCGCGACGGTCAGCCGCCGACGCCTGATGTACTCCGACAGCGGCATCCCCGCGAGCGCCGAGAACATCCGCCGCAGGTGATACTCCGAGGTGGCCGCGACCTGCGCCAGCTCGCCTACGTCGACGGAGCCGTCGAGCTGCCGCTCGATGTGCTCCATGGCCTGATTGAGCCGCTCCAGCACGCTCGCCTCCAAGATCCCGGCCACCAATTCAATCAGGCACGGCCCTGAACCCCACACCCGAGAAAAGCGGTGCGGCAAGTGTCGGGTGACCGGGACGGGCGGCGCCGCACGATGGAGGCATGGACGACACGACCTTGGTATCCCGCTTCCTCCGCGACGGCTTCGTCAAGCTGGAGGGTGCCGTCGCGCCCCTTGTGGCCGCGAGCTGCGCGCGGCTGCTGTGGCGGGAGACGGGCTGCGACCCGGACGACCCGCAGACATGGACGCAGCCCGTGCACTGGGTCGGCGGAATGGCACAGGGACCGTTCGCCGCCGCACCCAATTCCCCGGCCCTGCACCGGGCGTACGACCTGCTGGTCGGCGCCGGGCGCTGGGAGCCGCGTTACTCGCTCGGCACCTTCCCGCTGCGCTTTCCGCACGAGGAGGAGCCCGATGACGCGGGCTGGCACATCGAGGGCAGTTACGCGGTGGAGGGCGAGACCTGGCCCTTCACCAATCTCCGCTCACGTGGCCGGGCCCTGCTGATGCTCTTTCTGTTCAGCGAGGTGGGGGAAGAGGACGCCCCGACTCGGATCCGGGTCGGCTCCCACCTCGACGTGCCGAAGGTTCTGGAGCCGTACGGAGAGAAGGGCGCGAGCGGCCTGGCCATCGCACCGGACCTCGCAGCGGCATCCGCCCACCGGCCGCTCGCCCTCGCCACCGGTTCCCCGGGCGACGTCTTCCTGTGTCATCCGTTCCTGGTGCACGCAGCGCAGCCGCATCACGGGGCACGACCGCGCTTCATGGCCCAGCCCCCACTGATCCCGGCCGCGCCGTGCGAACTGGAGCGGGCCGACGGCGCGTACTCACCCGTGGAGATCGCGATCCGCCGGGGCCTGGGGCAGGCCACCTCCGGCCCCGACGGCGAGGACACCGGGCCCGCCGACCAGAACGCTCAGCTCTGCCAAGAAGAACGCTCATCCGCCGGCTAGTGCGCTCAGTTACACGGCCGCGGCGCGCCGAGGGGCGGGGCTCGCAATCAACCTCGCCAGGGAAAGGCCGTGAGGGGGACGCTGTCACGAAGGCGAGCGCCAGGGCAGTCACGCCGTATGTGGCGTCACCAGGTGATGACGACAGCTCCGTTGCCGCCCCGTTGGCTGCGCCGATGCCGCAGCGGGTGGCGAGGTGACCGAGCCGGGCGGCCGTGCGCCTGGCCTGGTTCGCCCCCCGCCTCATCGCATCCGCAGGCCCGGCGGGCCGGGCCACTGTCAGCCGACGGTGGTCGGATGGCGGCTGCCGGTCTCCTCCCCCGCGGCGGTGGCGTTGGCGTCGGCCCGGGGGTCGTGGTCGACGAGGAGGGCGGCGATGGCCGCGGCGAGGACGAGCAGGCCCGCGGCCCACCAGATGGCCGTGGAGTAGCCGTGGACCATCGCCTCCAGGCGAAGGCGTCCGGCCGCCGCCGGATCGGCGGGGGCATGGCCGCGGGTGTAGGCGGTGGTGCTGCCGGCGGCGATGGTGTTGAGCAGCGCGGTACCGATCGCGCCGCCGATCTGCTGGGAGGTGTTGACCATCGCCGAGGCGACTCCGGAGTCCTGCGGGGCGATGCCGTGGGTGGCCAGGCTCATGGCGGGCATCATCGCGGTGCCCATGCCCGTGCCCATGACGAACATGCCCGGCATGACGACGGCGGCGTAGGAGCTGTCGGGGGTGATCTGGGCGAGGACGGCCAGGCCGGCGGCGGCGAGGAGGAAGCCGGGAACGAGCAGGAGCCGGGCCGGGACGCGGGGGGCCAGGCGGGTGCCGATCTGCGTGGCGCCGATCATCATGCCGGCCGTCATCGGCAGGAACGCCGCTCCGCACAGCAGCGGGCTGAACTCCAGGACGATCTGGAGGTAGAAGGTCAGGAACAGGAACAGGCCGAACATGCCCACGACCGCGATGCCCAGGGAGAGGAAGGCGCCGCCCCGGTTGCGGTCGAGGACGACGCGCAGCGGCAGCAGCGGCGCCTTCACCCGCCGCTCCAGGACCACGAAGACGGTCAGCAGGACCAAGCCGCCTCCGATCAGGCCGAGCGTCGACGCGGCGCTCCAGCCGTCGGCCTCGGCGCGCGTGAAGCCGTAGACCAGGGTGACCAGGCCGCCGGTGGCCAGCAGGACCCCGGGCACATCCAGGCGCCGGCCGCTGTGACGGGCCGCGCGCGGGTCGTGGACCAGCAGGAAGGCACCGACGGCGGCCGCGATGGCGAAGAAGATGTTGACCAGCAGGGTCCACCGCCAGTTGAGGTACTCGGTCAGCACCCCGCCCAGGAGCAGGCCGATCGCGGCGCCGCCGCCGGCGATGGCCCCGTAGATCCCGAACGCCTTGGCGCGTTCCTTGGCCTCGGTGAACATCACCGCCAGGAGCGACAGCGCGGCGGGGGCGAGCAGCGCGCCGAAGACGCCCTGCAGCGCGCGGGCCCCCAGCAGCATGCCGGTGTTCACCGCGGCTCCGCCGAGGGCCGAGGCGGCGGCGAAGCCGATGACACCGGTGATGAAGGCGCGCTTGCGGCCCCATAGATCGGCGATGCGCCCGCCGAACAGCAGCAGACCGCCGAAGGCCAGCGAGTAGGCGGTCACCACCCATTGCCGGTCGGCGTCGGAGAAGCCCAGATCGTGCTGGGCAGAGGGCAGGGCGATGTTCACGATCGTGCCGTCGAGCACGACCATCAGCTGCGCCAGGCAGATGAAGACCAGCGCCTTCCAACGCCGGGGATCGGCCGCGGCCTGCGGGACGGGCGTAGGTATGACCATGACAGGGAGTCCTTCGAACAGTGCTTTAAGACAGTGCTTTAAGGGAGAGGGCGGCCGCCCACGGCAGCCGACGGCTCGCCGGCCCCGGGTGCGGGCCGGTCGCCGACCAGACGATGGTACTTCCATTATGGAATCATTCGATAATGGAATTTAAGCTGGACGTGTCAGGATGTCAAAACCCGCCCATGCCCTCCGCTGGGCCGGCGCCGACCACCCGAGGGGGACGAAAGAGATGAGCCAGCGCAAGGCGGGCCTGGACGCCCAGCAGCAACGGCTGGTGGAAAGCCTGGGGGTCTACGCGGCCGACTACTCCGATTACGGACGCCGCTTCGCCGGATGGCTGGGCCTGCACACCACCGACGGCACCGCCCTGCTCGAGATCATCAACAGCGAGCACCGCGGCGACCCCCTCACCCCCGCCCGCCTCAGCCGCCGCATCCAGCTCTCACCCGCCGCAACCAGCGCCCTGATCAACCGCCTGGAGAACGCCGGTCACGTCACCCGCACCCGTGAGCACTCCGACCGTCGCGTGGTGACCCTGCGCACCGGCCGGGAAGCGCAGAGGCTGGCCGACGAGTTCTTCCTGCCGGTCGCCACCCTCATCGGCGCGTTCCTGGACCGGTACCCTGCCGAAACACTCGCGCAGTTCGAGGACTTCCTCGACGGCCTCCACCAGACCCTCGCCCAACACCTGGCGGGAAACGACCAGGGCCGACAGCGGCCCGCTTAGACGACATCCGGTCCAGGCCGCTGCGCTCTGCCCGCTGCGGCGACCAGAGCTTCGATGAGACCGCCGTCGTCTCGCGCGAGGGACCCCGACCGCGCCGGCTTCGCCCTCGTCGGCTACCGGCACAGAGCCGTTCTCGGCCTGCGGCCTGCAAGCAGGCATCCGTCCTCCAGCGGGTGGGTTTCTACTGCCGCGCGGGGGCGCACGTGAGGTAGGCGCTGATGTCGGGGTGAGTGTCGGTGTGCAGTGGGCGGAGGCGGTGAGACAGGAAGGTCTCGCGCATCCGTGTCCGCTGGATCTTTCCGCTGGTGGTCCGGTGGACGGTGTGGAGTGGCACGAGGACGAGGCTGGCCGGTGTGCCCGTAGTGGTCCTCACGGCCTGTTTGATGAGTCGGGCGAGTTCCTGATGGGTCAGGCCGTCGAGCTTGTCCTCGCGTACCTCCTGGATGAGGACGATGTGTTCTTGACCGGTATCCACGCCGAAGGCGGCCGCGGCACCGGCGGCAGGGTGCGCGGTGCGGCCCGCTTCCTCGATGTCCTGGGGGTAGAGGTTGCGGCCGTTGACGATGATGAGTTCTTTGAGGCGGCCGGTGACGTAGAGCTCGTTCTCGAACAGGAAGCCGAGGTCGCCGGTGCGCAGGAAGGGGCCGGTGCCGTCGGTGAGGTGGGCGTGGAAGGTGTCACGGGTGGCCTGCTCGCGTCCCCGGTAGCCCTGGGCGACGCTGTCGCCGGCCACCCAGATCTCACCGACGTGTCCGTCGGGGAGGGGCGTGGTGGTCCCGGGGTCGACGATGCGCAGGTCCGCGCCGACGGGCCGGCCGCTGGAGACCAGCTCGGTGCCGGTGCCGGCCGGTGCGCTCACCGCACGGTGGTGGGCCAGGCGGACGGTATCGAGACGGCGGGTGCGGGGGCCGGTGCCTCGGTGGCTGCCGGTGACCAGCAGGGTGGATTCGGCCAGGCCGTAGGCAGGCGCCCATGCCTGGGGGCGGAATCCGATGGGGCCGAGCCGTTCCGCGGTCTTGCGCAGGGTGGAGGCGCGAACGGTCTCCGCACCGTTGAGTGCCCATTCCAGGCAGGAGATGTCGAGGGTTCGCAGGTCTTCGTCACGTACGGAGCGCACCAGCCACTCGTAGGCGAAGTTGGGGCCGAGGGTGAAGGCCGCCCGGTACCGGCTGATCATCTGCAGCCATACGGCGGGGCGGGCGACGAACGTGAGCGGTGAGGTGAAGACCATGTTCCCGCCCGTGTACAGGGGCTGGAGCAGTTGTCCGACCAGGCCCATGTCGTGGTAGTGGGGCAGCCATCCGGCGCCCGTACCGGATGTCGGTGAGCCGATGACGGTGTGGATCTGCTGTGAGTTGTGGAGGAGGTTGGCGTGGGAGACGGCGACGCCGCGCGGTGCGCCGGTGGAGCCCGAGGTGTACTGCAGATAGGCGGTGGTCTGTGCGGTGACCTCCGGCAGCGCTGTGTGACCTGAGGCGGGTGGCGGGGTGGTCTCGGTGGCCAGGCAGCTCACGGTGACGTGCAGGCCGGTGCCGCGCAGCCACTGGCGGAGCGCGGCCTGGTTGCCCCGGTCGGTGAGGATCAGCCGGATTCCGGTGTCCCGGATGATGGCCTCCGCGCGGTCCAGCGCCCGCGGGTCAGTGGCCGGCAGCGGCGCGGGAACGGCGACCGCCCGCGCGAAAAGGCAGCCGAAGAAAGCGCTGAGGAATTCCAGCCCGGCCGGGTAGAGCAGCAGGACGGGCTGGTCGGTCACGCCTGCGCCGGCCAGCCGGGCGCCGATGTCACGGGCCCGCCGTTCCAGACCCGTGTACGTCAGGCGTCCTGTTTCCACGGTGCTGCCCCGCCGGCTCTCGACGAAGGCGAACCAGCGGGTGTCCGCGTACCGGCGGGCCTGCTCCCGCAGGCAGTGCACGAAGCTGCTCACCGGTCGTCACCGGTCGCGGGCGACGTCGCCGGGCCGGCCGTGCGGGAGCGGTGTTCCGGGTGCGTGGCCGCGGGCTCCAGGGCGTCCTGAATCCAGGTGACCGCGTCCGCGACCGTGCGCAGCTCCCATGCCTTTTCCTCGCTGATGGTGACGCCGAACCGGTCTTCGGCCGCCACCACGATCTGCACCATGCGCAGTGAGTCGAGCTCCAGGTCGGCGACGAACGCCTTGTTCTCGTCGATCCGCTCGCTCGGGAGATCGGTGACGTCCCGCACGATGTCGCTCAGGGCTCGCACGATCTCTTCCCTGGTCATCGAAGGACGCGTCACCTCGTTCCTCGTCTCCGTCATGGTCCGTCACCTCAAGGGAGTTCTTCCAGTGATCGGGGGCTCCGGCGCAACTCATGGCCGGACGTCGGCGGGGTTCCACGTCACGGGCAGGCGCTCCAGGCCGCGTTCGAACGGGCCGGGTCTCCAGCGCACGTGCCCGTCGAGTCGCAGATCGGGGAAGCGGCGCAGCAGGATGCTGATGGCTGTTTCGGCGGTGAGGCGGCCGATCCGGGCCCCGAGGCAGTAGTGGGGGCCGTGCCCGTAGGCCAAGTGCGGGTTGGGGTTTCGTCGCAGGTCGAGTTCGTCGGGCCGGTCGAAGTGGGAGGCGTCCCGGTTGGCCGAGCCGAGGGAGACGATCAGCGACGCGTCCGCGGGAACGGTGACACCACTGAAGGTGACGGGTTCCAGAGTGCCGCGCCAGCTGGTGAAGGTGAGAGGGCTGTCGAACCGCAGGAGCTCATCCGTGGCCGTCGCGATCAAGGTGGGGTCGGTGCGCAGGAGATCGGCCTGTTCGGGGTGGGTCAGCAGGGTGTGCATGCTGTTGCCGACGCCGTTGATGCTGGGATCCTGCCCCGCGACCAGCATCAGCAGGAACATGCCCCGCAGTTCGTCTTCGGTGATGAGGCGTTCCTCGTCGCAGGCGCGCACCAGCAGCGACAGGAGGTCGTCACCCGGCCGTCGGCGCTTGTCGGACAGGATGGCGCGCGTCATCTCGTCCGCCTGGTGGGCCAGGGCCGGGAAGTAGGGAACGGTGGTGTTCCAGTCGACCAGTCGCCAGGTCAGGGCGCGCATCTGGGGCAGGTCGGGGACCGGGGCTCCGAGGACGGAGAAGAGCACGTGTGCCCCGAGCGGGTAGGCGACCTCGGCCATCAGGTCGGCGTGCCCGCGGGGGGCCATCCGGTCGATGCGTTCGTTGACGATGCCGGTGATCCGTGTGAGCCATCGGTCCTGCCGGTGCGGGGTGAACATGGGGGCCACCACGCGCCGCAGCTCACCGTGGCGTGGGTCGTCGGTGTCCAGGAGATGGGTGAACAACCGCTCGCGGAGCTCGCCGGGCCATGCGCCGCCCCACAGAATGCCGGCCGGGGTGCGCTTGCTGTCGCAGCTCACCCGTCTGTCCTTGTGGGCCAGGCGTACGTCCTCGTACCGGGTGAGCAGCCAACCGGGGCCGTCGGGGGTGACGACGCGGCTCACGGGCCGGTTCTCGCGCAGCCACCGCAGGGTCGGGTACGGGTCCTGGTGAAACCGGTCGGTGAAGGGTGCCGGAAGCCCTGCCGGCAGATCGGCGGGCGGCCATCCGGCAGGGTGCGTCTGCTCGGCCCGCACCACCGGCTTGACGCCACCCGTGACGCGGCCCGGGCCGATCTCCCGGTCGAAGACCTCATAGAGGGCCTGACGTGGCCACACACCATCGGCCACCGACACCGCCTGAAGGTGGCTGGTGCGCAGCATGGGGTAGTTGGCTTCCCCGAACGCGCCACCGCTGAGCCCGGTGCCGCCGTGCGGGGGCAGGTAGGGAAGCGCGGCCAGGTGGGAGTCGTTGACGCGCAACTGCCCGTACGACGTGGTCCGGTCCAGGAACTGTTCGGCTACATGACCGTCACGCGTCCACAGCGAGCAGCGCAGTCCGTAGGCGCTGGCACGGACGAACTCCAAGGCGGTTTCCAGGAGTGGCTGATCGTCGACCGTGTCGGGCACCACCACGGTCAACAGGGGGAAGAACGTCTCGTGCCGGACGGCGCGCAGTCTGTGCGCCTGCCGGATGCCGTCCGCCCGCACCAGAGCGGGTTCCAGGAAGATGCCGGTGTCGCGTTCCTCGCCGTGGACGTCGAGGTGCCTTCCCCCGGCGAGCACGCGCGCGCCGTGCTCACGCGCGTCGGCCAGTGCCGCGTCGTACCCCGCGCTGTGGGGCGTGGGGACGAGGACGACGTCCGGGTCCTCGGGGTGACCGGGGCGCAGACCTCGCATGGCCTCTTGAAGCCGGTCCAGGAGTTCGTCCGCCACCTCGGGGTGAGCCAGGGCGATGTTGGGCGCGCAGCAGATCTGCCCGGCCGCGTAGAAAGACTCGGTCAGCGCCTCGACGGCCGGAGCGAGGTCGGCGTCCTTCCAGACCACGACCATGTCGTTGCCCGCCAGCTCCAGCACCGGCTTCTTGCCCCGCGCCAGACAGTTCTGTTGCAGACGCAGGCCCCGTGTGCTGTCGCCGAAGTAGAAGATGTCGTCGACCAACGGGCTCGCCAGCCACATGCGCAGTGTCGTGTCCGGGTCCGCGCACAGGGCGGAGAGCGTCCCCGGTGGTGCTCCCACCGCCGTGAGCGCGGGAGCCGCCACGTGGCGCAGCAGGTACATGGCGGCCAGCGGCGCCTGCCGGGACAGGCGCATCACCAGGGAGTTTCCGGCCATCGCTGCCTGAAGCGCGGCAGCGACGCCGACCAGCGGGGTGTTCTGGGGCGGCTGGACGCAGACCACGCCGTCGGGCCGGCGCCGCAGCGTCAGTCGGCGGCCACCCGCGGAAACCTCGGTGTGCATCTGTTCCGCGCACCACCGCGTGGTCTCCGGCCCGAAGAACGCCAGGACGCTCGAGATCTCGGAGAGGGCGAGCCGCAGGGGATGGCCCTCGCCGACCAGGAGCTCGACCAGTCGTGCGGCGTGGTCCTTGACGCCTGTCCTGAAGAATCCGGCGAAATTCATCCGCTGCTCGAACGGCACTCGTGCCCAGGCGGGGGCGGCCTGCGCCGCTGCGCGCAAGGCCTCCTCCATCAGTTCCGGCCGCGCCAGGGCGCAGCGGCCGAGGACCACGTCCGGGTATGCGTCGACGCCCATCGTTCCCCGGTCCAGGGACCTCTTGTACGCGGTGGCACCCAGGGGATCGTCGATGAGTGCGGTGGCCCGGATGGAGTAGGTCCAGGCGTCCTCGTTCCGCACCGCCTCTCCCGCGACGAACGAGGAGAAGTCGTGGACGAGCGCGTGTGCCGTTGCGGCGGGCGGTGTGACGGACGGGGAGAGACGATCTTCCGAGAGGGTCACGCTCGTCACCTCACGTTCCGCCGAGAGCTCCGGCCACAGCCGCCATCGGCATACTCGTGCCTGTCGGCCCGTGATCACCGGTGCGACGCGCCGGGAGTGCCTTTCGGCACGGCCGCCTATGGGAACGCGGCAGACCGTCGCCGACCTCAGGGGTGAGAGGCAGGGAGCTGTCCTCGTCGGCGCAGGCCGGCCCGGGGCAGCGCAGCCCGGCCCCGGCTACCGGCGGACGGTGTCCGGTTCGACCGTCCTAGCCGGCTGTGAGCTCTCCGGTGCACACGCCGAAGGCGTCCCCCACCTTGGCTGTGCCGGTTCCGAAGGTGTCGTTGAGCACCTTCGCGAACTCCGGGGTGACGTTCACGTCGAGATTCATCAGCCGCACAGCCGCCTTCAGCGGCGTAAGGGAAAGCTTCGGTTCGAGCGTAGGTGGCGCGGCGTACGCGAAGGTGGGGATACGGGTACCCACCGGGTCAGCCGCAGACTTCACCACAGCGCTGGCACCGCCCGCCGGGAGCCTGGCTTCGGGGTCGAGGATCTCGACCACTTTGCCTTGCCCGTTTTTGAGAAGGAATCCGCCTTTGGCGAGGAAGCGCATGTCGATCGCCTCCGCCAGGGCAGCCGGGTCGCCGGCCACGGCGGCCGGGTCGGCGTTGAGGTTGAGCAGTCCCGACTGTCCCGTGAACGCCACCGCCGGCCAGGTGGTGCCCTCCCCCGGAGTCCGCGCCTCGAACGTCACTCCTGGCGCCTTCGAGACGTAGACGCATTCTCCGGTCAGGGAGGTCACCTTGAGCACGGTGGGGGCATAGGCGTACGCGCACACGGTGATCACGGGGAGCGTGATCGCCACGACACCCAGGGCTATGGATTGCTTCCGGCGCATGAACGCTCCGTTCCGGACGGCTGTAGCCACGTCGCACCATCCTCACCCGGTCCCTTGGGCGGTGCACCGCGCCGGTGGACGAACGAGTGACGGTGTGTGTTCCGGCCACCGGCCCGCACCGCCAAGCCTTCCCCGCCGCCCTGGGCATCCTCGGCTCCATCGACCAGATCGCCCGCGATGCCCGAAGCCCGGGCCATGGCGCTGACCGGCACAGCCCCCCGATCTCGTCGCCCACACCCTCGACCAGGCCCACGACGCCCGCGCCGAAGCCGCCCCCGCCGAACCGGCCACCAGCCACCGGCACGCTGTGCGCCCGGCTATGACCGTGACCGGCTGATGGCCGGCCTCGCACTCCTGCACATGCACGGCGGTCTTCCACTCGTGGCACACCTGGATCGGACGGGTACCGAAGCGCCGCTCGCACTCGCCGGCCCAGCCGTAGGCTGAGTCGGTCGCGTAGTCGCAGAACAGCCGCACCGCCTCCTGGCAGCCGCGCAGCGTCAAGCTCGCCTTCCTTTGACGACGGAGTGGGGGACGACCTCAAGCGGGGCAGCGCCCGCGCTCACCCCTCCGTCGCTACGGCGCGTCACACGCGGGACTCCAAGCTGTGGGCGCGGGCGCTGAGATGGAGGCGTTCGGGGGTGCTGGTGGCGCGGCGTGCGGCTTCGCGGTAGGAGGCCGCCGCAGCCCCGTGTTCGCCAAGGAGTTCAAGGAGGTGGGCACGGGTGGCGAGCAGCCGGTGGTGGCGAGCCATGCGGTTGTCGGCCTCCAATGCCCTGACCACGTCGAGTCCCGCAGCCGGGCCGTGAACCATGGCGGCGGCGACCGCACGGTTGAGGGAGACCATCGGGTTCGGCCCGAACTGTTCCAGGATTTCGTACAACGCGAGAATCTGAGGCCAGTCGGTGGCATCGGCGTCCTCGGCCTCGCCATGCACGGCCGCGATGGCCGCCTGCAACTGGTACGGGCCGACCCGGCCGCGCGGCAGGGTCCGGCTGATCAGGTCGACTCCCTCGGCGATGGCACGGCGGTCCCACAGGGCGCGGTTCTGTTCCGCCAGCGGCACCACCTCACCGGAGGCGCCGGTGCGAGCGGTGCGGTGCGCGTCGGTGAGCAGCATCAGCGCGAGGAGGCCCGCGGTCTCGGTGTCGTCGGGTACCAGGCGGTGCAGCATCCGGGTGAGCCGGATCGCTTCGGCGGACAGTTCCGGCGCGGTCAGGCCGGTATCGGCGGTACCGCCGGTGGTGGTGTGTCCCTCGTTGAAGACCAGGTAGAGCACGTGCCGCACCTCGGCCAGCCGCTCGGTGAGATCGGCCCCCTCCGGCACGGCCAGGGGGATGCCGGACGCCTTGACCGTCTGCTTGGCCCGGCTGACGCGCTGGGCCATGGTCGCCTCGGGCACCAGGAAGGCCGCGGCGATCTGCGCGGTGGTCAGGCCGCCGACCGCGCGCAAGGTCAGCGCGATCCGGCTGGCCGGTGACAGCGCGGGGTGGCAGCACAGGAACAGCAGCGCCAGCGAGTCGTCCCGGTCCGCATCAGGCACGGTGTCGGCGGCGTGGCCGAGCAGTTCGGCCTGCGGGGTAGCCAGGGCGAGGGTGTCCTCGCGGCGCCGGCGGGAGCTGTCGCTGCGGATCTGGTCGGCCAGCTTGCGGGAGGCGACGGTGACCAGCCAGCCCCGGGGATTGTCCGGGACGCCGGCCTCGGGCCACTGCAGGGCGGCCGCCAGCAGGGCTTCCTGGACCGCGTCCTCGCACGTGTCAAAGACGCCGTAGCGGCGTACGAGAGCGCCGAGGACCTGCGGCGCCAGCTCGCGCAGCAGGTCCTCGGCGTGGCGCTCGTCGGTCACACGTCCGCCGCGGACTCGTGCAGGACCGGCCACAGCTCGACCGGCTCCACGGCGGCGAACGGCATGTCCGCGGCGATCTCCTGCGCCCGCTCCAGACTGTCGCAGTCCAGCAGGTAGAAGCTGGCGATGTACTCCTTGGTCTCCAGGTACGGGCCGTCGGTGACCGCCGGGACGCCGTCCTCGCGGCGCACGAGCTGGGCGTTGGCCGCGTCCGCCAGACCGTAGGCGCCGAGGAGTTCACCGCTCTCGCGGTACTTCTTGTTGAACGCCTCCTGCTCGGCGATCGCCTTCGGCCACTCCTCGGCCGGGAAGGAGTCCCACTTGGCCTGGTTGCCGTAGATCATCGCGACGTACTTCATCTCGGGTGTCCTCCCCGTTCGCACGCCCCGTTGGCGAGCTGTCACCCCTCAGTCGGAGCGGAAAACGGGTCCTCGACATCCGACGACAACTATCTTGAAATCTTTTTTCGCACCGCCGTCGAGCAGCCCGAGGCACGCGGCCCCCGGCCCGGCACGCAGGAGCAGCCGGGCCGGGGGTCACGGGTCCGCTACAGGGCGCGTTCCAGACGGTCCGCCATCAGCTTGACGAACCGGGCCGGCTCCTTCGGCTGCCCGCCCTCGGCCAGTACCGCCAGGCCGTGCAGGAGTTCGGCGGTCTCGGCGAGCTCCGTACAGTCCTGGCGGTCCTTGAACGCCTGGTTGAGGCCCTTCACCAGCTGGTGGTCCGGGTTGAGCTCCAGGATCCGCTTGGCCCGGGGCACCTCCTGGCCCATCGCGCGATACATGTTCTCCAGGGCCGGGGTCAGGTCGTGCGCGTCGGAGACGACGCAGGCCGGGGAGACGGTGAGACGGGAGGACAGGCGCACTTCCTTGATGTCCTCGTCCATCTGCTCCTTCATCCAGCCGAGCAGCCCGGCGTACTCCTCGGTCTGCTTCTCCCGCTCGGCACCGGCGGTCTCCTCGTCCTCGGCGCCGAGGTCGATCTGGCCCTTGGCGACGGACCGCAGCTTCTTGCCCTCGTACTCGCCGACGGCGTCGGTCCACATCTCGTCGACGGGGTCGGTGAGCAGCAGCACCTCGATCCCGCGGTCGCGGAACGCCTCCATGTGCGGGGAGTTCTCGATGCTCTGCCGGGACTCGCCGGTCAGGTAGTAGATGTCGTCCTGGCCGTCCTTCATGCGCTCGGTGTACTGCTTGAGGGTGGTCGGCTCGGTGTCGTGGTGGGTGCTCGCGAACGAGGCGACGGCGAGGACGGCGTCGCGGTTCTCCGGGTCGGTGACCAGTCCCTCCTTCAGGACCGTGCCGAACTCCCGCCAGAACGTGGCGTAGCGCTCGTTGTCCTTGGCCATCATGTCCTTGACCGTCGACAGGACCTTCTTCGTCAGCCGTCGCCGCATCATCTCGATGTGGCGGTCCTGCTGGAGGATCTCGCGGGAGACGTTGAGCGAGAGGTCCGCCGCGTCGACGACGCCCTTGACGAAGCGGAGGTACGGCGGCAGCAGCGCCTCGCAGTCGTCCATGATGAAGACGCGCTTGACGTAGAGCTGCACGCCGCGCTTGGAGTCCCGCGTGAACAGGTCGTGGGGGGCGTGAGCGGGGAGGAACAGCAGGGACTGGTACTCGAAGGTGCCCTCTGCCTGGAGCCGGATCGTCTCCAGCGGGTCGCGCCAGTCGTGGCTGATGTGCTTGTACAGCTCGTGGTACTCGTCGTCGGACACCTCGTCGCGCGGCCGCGCCCACAGTGCCTTCATGGAGTTGAGCGTCTCGGGCTCGGGCGCCTCGCCGCCTTCGTCGCCCTCGCCGGCCGTGGCGGAGCTGTCGGGCACCATCCGGACGGGCCAGGTGATGAAGTCCGAGTACCGCTTGACGATCTCCCTGATCTTCCACGGGGAGGTGTAGTCGTGGAGCTGGTTCTCCGGGTCGGCCGGCTTGAGGTGGAGGGTGACCGAGGTGCCCTGGGGTGCGTCGTCGACCGTCTCCAGTGTGTACGTGCCCTCGCCGCGCGATGTCCAGCGGGTGCCCTGGCTCTCGCCCGCGCGCCGGGTCACCAGCGTGACCTCGTCCGCGACCATGAAGCCCGCGTAGAATCCGACGCCGAACTGGCCGATCAGCCCTTCGGTTTCGGCCCCGTTCTTGGCCTCTTGCAGCTCGTGCAGGAACTTCGCCGTGCCCGAGTTGGCGATCGTGCCGATGAGCCGGCCGACCTCGTCGTACGACATCCCGATGCCGTTGTCCCGCACGGTGAGGGTGCGGGCGTCGCTGTCGGCATCGATCTCGATGTGCAGGTCGGACACGTCGGCGTCGAGCGTGTCGTCCCACAGCTTCTCCAGGCGCAGCTTGTCCAGCGCGTCGGAGGCGTTGGAGACGAGCTCCCGCAGGAAGACATCTTTGTTCGAGTAGACCGAGTGGATCATCAGCTGGAGCAGCTGACGGGCCTCTACTTGGAACTCGTGCGTTTCACTCGGCATGTTCGCGAATACCTCACAGGTCCTGTCGCCGGAACTGGTAGGGGCTACTGTAAATCACCACGTCAGGGCAGTGTCCGGCATACCCGTCGATCGGGGCCGGCGAGTGCGCCCTCAGGGGAGGTAGCGGATCGCCTTCCAGCGCACCCGGCGGCGGTAGTGGCGGTAGGCGTCGCAGTGTTGCCGTGCTGCCGTGCTGCTGCAGGCGGCGTCGCGCGGCGTGCGCGCGGGGCGTCCGCGCCCTTCGTCAGGCCGACCCGCTTGCTGCTCCGTCGCGCGGCGTGCGCGCGGGGCGTCCCCGGCCCAAAGATCCGAGTTCGGATAGCTACGCTGGTCCGCACGTTGGAGGAGGTCGCGATCGGTATGGATGACGGGCACGGGCCCGGACGGTCTGAGCGGGAGGATCCGCTCGGGGCCGGCTGGGAGCGGTACCGGCCTGCGGTTTTCGGTGTGGCCTACCGGCTGCTGGGGAGCGTGGCCGATGCGGAGGACGTGACCCAGGATGTGTGGTTGCGGGCGGCCGGTGCGGGTCTGCGGGACGTCGGTGACCTGCGGGCTTGGCTGGTGACGGTGGCCGCGCGGCGGTCGTACGACATTCTCAAGAGTGCCCGTTTCCGTCGGGAGAGCTATGTCGGGCCGTGGCTGCCGGAGCCGCTGCTGACGGGGCCGGACGCGTCGCAGCCGGTACTCGTCGATGAGTCCGTCGGCTCGGCGATGCTGCTGATCATGGAGGAGCTGAGCCCGCCGGAGCGGGTGGCTTTCGTCCTGCACGATGTCTTCGGTCTCGAGTTCGGCAAGATCGCCGAAGTGCTGGACGTCTCCGTGCCGGGCGCCCGGCAGCACGCCTCGCGGGCGCGACGGCGGGTGGCCAAGGCGAAGCAGTCCGTGCCGCAGGCGTCGAAGGCGGAGCGCGAACGCGTCCTCGCGGCCTTCCGCGCCGCGTACGAGGCCGGGGACCTGGCCGGCCTGGTCAGGCTCCTGCACCCGGACGCCGTCTTCGTCACCGACGGTGGCGGCAAGGTTTCCGCGGCGCGCAAGCTCATCCACGGCGGCGAGCGCGTCGCCGAGGTCATGGTGCGTGTGGGGCGCCGGTGGCGTGCGGACCGCATCGCCTTCGCCGAGGTCGGCGGCGAACTCGCCCTGGTGTCCTACCGCGAAGGCCGGGTGCACTCCGTGGACACGGTCCAGATCACCGACGGTCTGATCACCGCGTACCGCAGGGTCGTCAATCCCGACAAACTCGCGCGCGTCTGAGCTGTCACACCCATGGGGGCTGCCTCGTCTCCCTGGTGAGACAGCAAACGAGCGACGAATCGAAGGAACGATGAACGACCCCCAGCGCGTCAACATCGGCAAGCAGCACCCGGCCTCCTACAAGGCCCTCATCGCCCTGTCCCAGGAGGTGGAAGAGGCCGCGGCCACGGCGGGCCTCGACCCGCTCCTGATCGAGCTGCTGAAGATCCGCGCCTCCCAGATCAACGGCTGCGCGTTCTGCCTGCGCATGCACACCCGCGACGCCCTCAAGAAGGGCGAGAACCCCGACCGGATCGCCGTACTGCCCGGATGGGAGGAGACCGGCTACTTCTCCGAGACCGAGCGCGCCGCCCTCCGCCTGACCGAGGCCGTCACCCGCGTGTCGGACGGACACGTCAGTGACGAGGACTACCACGCCGCCGCGGCCGTACTCAGCGCGGACCAGATCTCGGCGATCGCATGGCTTGCCACCCTGATGAACGCGTTCAACCGCGTCGCGATCACCAGCCGATACCCGGTCGAGAGCTGACCTCGACGGTGAGACCGACGGTGACCTCGACGCTGACACCGACGGTGAGACCGACGGTGATACGGGCCGGCGAAGCCTCCACCGTCATGCAATCGACCGCCCCGCGCCGCGCCACGCGGCGCGATCCTTAAGGAGCCCTGCCATCATGACCACGCCCGCCCCGACCGCTTCTTCCGCCGCTGCCGTCCCGCCGGTCGTCGCCATCGCCCATCACTCGGGCTTCGGCCACACGTCGGTGCTGGCGGAGGCGGTGCGCGAGGGTGCCGCCGGCACCGGGGCGACCGTCCATCTGATCAAGGTCGCCGAGATCACCGAGGAGCAGTGGGCGCTGCTCGACGCCGCCGACGCGATCGTCTTCGGCTCGCCGACCTACATGGGCACCGCCTCCGGCGCCTTCCACGTCTTCGCCGAGGCCACCTCGAAGCGCTGGGCGACCCGCGCCTGGCAGGACAAGCTGGCGGCGGGCTTCACCAACTCCGGTGCGAAGAGCGGTGACAAGCTGCACACCCTGCAGTTCTTCTCCGTGCTGGCCGCCCAGCACGGCATGCACTGGATCAACCTCGGCCTGCCGTCCGGCTGGCACTCCTCCACCGCCTCCGAGAACGACCTCAACCGCCTCGGCTTCTACCTGGGCGCCGGCGCGCAGACCGACACCGACCGGGGCCCGGACGGCGTCCACAAGGCCGACATAGCCACCGCCGAACACCTCGGCCGGCGAGTCGCCACTCAGGCCGCGGTGTACGCCGCCGGTCGCGCCGCGGTCGCCGCCTGATCCGCCCTCCCACGGATGCCGGTCACCCGTGGAAGCCCGCGCGCCGCGCTGGAGGCGCCGGGACGGCGGGTCACCGCCGAGGGTCGCTGCGGCGTGACGATCACCGCCCCTGGGAAGAGGCAAGGGATCCGTGGCCATTACAGTGATGTGATGACGCGACGATCTGTGACCAACTCCCCGGTGGCCGGCTTGCTGACGGCTGGCCTCCTGCTGTTGACCATAGGGGCCCTGCTCCCGTCCGGGTTCCTTCATGGCGCGGCGCAGGCCGCCGGAGTCGTGGCGCTCCTCATCGCCGCCGTACGCGCAGGACGTGCCGGAACCTGGCGCAGCGGCCAGTAAAACGGCCCGCTGATCGAAGGCGAGATCGTCCCGCCGGCCTGCTGCCCCGAGTACCAGGGGCGCCAGAACGAGCTGGTCACCCTGGCCGACGGCGCCCGGCTCGTCGGCGTCAGCAGGCCGCGATCTCGGACTGGCAGAAACGGCACGCGAACCACCCCGAACTCGCACTGCTCACCGGGGCGCTGCAACGGCCGGCACACCACTCCTTCGACTGACGCCCTGCCGACGCGCCCGCCGCGGTAGGCGGGCCGGGCGCGGGGACGAGCACCGCCGATGCGAGGTATGCGGATGCGATCCATGACTTCGGTTAACACCGTTGCGTTATCGCGCTGTCCCGTGGCAGGACATTCGAAGATCGTTTCGCAATCTTGACGACCCCTCGAACGTGCCTCAGCTCGGAACCTGGCACTCGACTCCTTGTTTTACGCCGACGACCTCCGGAAGATCGCCTGCTTGCCCTCAACCGCACTTGAGGTCGTACGTTCTCTGCATGACCTGCACAGCGTGCAGGCTTCGCGCCGAACGCCAGGAGGGCACCCCATGACGACCCAGCAGGTCTCCGACGCCGAACTCGCCGGACAGCCCGCCGCGTACTGGACCGGCGTCGCTTACGAGGCACTCATCGCTTACACCCGGGCCCAGCAGGCCGAAAAGGGCTACACGCAGCCCCAGTTCTGGCTGCTGCGCAACTTGTCGGCGAACGACATCTCCCCCGACGGCGAGGGGATGACCCTGCCCGAGCTGCGTGAGGCCATGGCCTCCTACATCCGCCCCGAGGACGATCTCGCAGCGGAAGCCGAGGTGCTCCTGAAGCGCGGCTGGCTGACCCGGGACGCCGACCACCGGCTGTGGCTCACCGAGGAGGGCGAACAGGCCCGCGTCAACCTCGCGCGCAACGCCCCCGCGATCCGCGCCGCCCTCCACGAGGGCATCGACGACACGGACTACGTCACCACACTGAGGGTGCTCCAGCAGCTGATCCGCAACGCCGGCGGGACGGTCGCCTGAACAGCCGCGACCACACGACACTGGCCGCAGTGGGCGACCTGCCGCTCCTTGCAGCGCGGGCAGCCCCGGCCGGAGTCGAGCAGCACCCGAGCATCGCGCCGCACATCGCCGCACTGCTGACGTTGCGACAGGACGAAGCTGTTCAGCCACCCCACCAGGTCCGCGTTTTGGACGGGCCGGTGTCTCTGCCCCCTCCGAGGGCCCTCGTGGGGCCTCGCAAACTGCGAGTCTCCGAACCCCGGGGAAGGCGCACGTATGGTGCGACGCAGGAGGCCCCCGGCCGGGGGTGGAAGGGGAGCGGTCGTCCATCTCCACCTGTTGTTCCACCCATGGGTCCAGGTGCGGAAGGCGCCGGATCAGCAGGCTTGAGGCATGACAACGACCGACTGGATCACCGACATCGCCCTCGTCCTCGTCGTCTTCCGGCAGCTGCGGGAAGGCCGACTCGACCTGAAGACCTTCCTCATCCCGCTCGGGATCGTGGCCTTCGTGGCCCACACCTACCTCGACGCCGTACCCACGGCCGGCAACGACCTCGTGCTGATCGGCGCGCTGATGGCCGTGGGCGCCGCGCTCGGTGTCGCGGGTGGCGTCTACACCCGCGTCCGTGTCGCCGGTGAGCACTTGCTGATCAAGGCGGGCGCGGTCTCCGCGGTCCTGTGGATCGCCGGCATGGGCGCCCGCATGGGCTTCCAGGTGTGGGTTCAGAACGGCGGCGCCGACGACGTCGCCCGGTTCAGCATCACGCACCACATCACCAGCGACCAGGCGTGGGTCGCGGCCTTCGTCCTGATGGCGCTCACCGAGGTCGTCACACGGCTCGCCACGATCTTCGTCCGCGGCCGGGTGGTCGCCCACCAGCAGCTCTCCGCCAGGGCGATGCGTCGCGCACCCGCCCTCGACCGTACGGTCTGACCGTGAGCTATGGTCGCGCCGTGCCCGAAGCCCAGAGCGTCCCGGATCACGGGCCGGCCCCGCACCAGGGGGTCGGCCCCCGGCCGGTTCCCGGTCAGGACCCCCGGGTCCAGCAGGCCCTGACCGTCTTCGTCATCGTCGCGGCGCTCTGGACGGTCCGGCCGTTGGGCCTGAGCGGCCGGGGGCTGGTGGTAGCCGTCCTGCTCCTGGTCAACTCCGTTGCCCTGGCCGCACGGCACCTGCCGGAAGACTGGATTCCGCCGCGCCTCGCCCTGGCCTGGCTGGCCCTGGGCATCATGGCGGCGGCGGCCCTGATAGGCGTCAGCAGCACCGGGTCCGGCTACCTGTTCGCGTACTTCCTCGTCGGTCACATCGGGGTCCGCCTCGAACCCCGGCGGTCGCTCCCCCTGGCAGCCCTGTGCAGTGTGCTGTGCGGCGGCGTCCTGTACTTCCGCCTCGGCCCCGGCCACAACCTGCTGCCGTGGACGCTGGGCCTGACCACTGGTGCTCCCGTCCTGGTCGGCATCCTCAACCGCAGCCGTCAGCGGGCCTTCGTCGCGGCCATCTCGGCGGCCGAGTCGGCGGAACGAGCGGCGCGGGCCGAGGCCAGGACCGCTGTCCTGACCGAACGGAGCCGGATCGCCCGTGACGTCCACGACGTCCTGGCCCACTCCCTGGCGGGCATCAACATGCAGTTGGAGCTGGCGGACGCGCTGATCGACACCGGCGACCTGGGCCGGGTCCGCGAGGCGAACCAGAAGGCGCACAGCATGGTCAAGGAGAGCCTGAAGCAGGCGCAGTGGACGGTGCACGCGCTGCGCGAGGACGCGCTGCCGCTTGTCGAGACCCTCACCGCGATGCTGGACACCTCCGGCCACCGCGACGCGCTCACCGTCACCGGGACCGTCCGCGAGGTCCCGTCCCGCGTGACCCAGAACCTGCTGCGGATCGCCCAGGAGTCGCTGACCAACGCGGCCCGGCACGCGCCCGGCGGCGAGGTGCGCGTGGAGCTGACGTTCGGCGCCGCGTCGACGACACTGAGCATCCGCAACGGTCCGGCGACCCGTATGGTGAGCACGGGCGCCGGCAGCGGGATGGGGCTGATCGGCATGCGCGAGCGGGTCGCCCTGCTGGAAGGGACGATCACCGCAGGCCCGGTCACCGAAGGACCGGACGCGGGCGGATGGCAGGTGGAAGCAGTGATTCCGGGATGAGCGAGTCCACGCAGGGCGTACGGCGCTTGAAGGTGGTCGTGGCCGACGACCAGGCGGCGGTGCGCGAGCCGCTGGCCACGGTCCTCGGCCTGTCCGAGGACATCGAAGTCGTCGCGGCGGCGGCCGACGGGACCGAGGTGCTCGCGGCGGTGGCGGCGGGGCCCGTGGACGTGGTCCTGATGGATCTGCGCATGCCCGTCATGGACGGCACCGAGGCGACCCGGCGGCTGACGGAGGAGCACCCTGAGGTGGCGGTGGTCGTGCTGACCACCTTCGCCGACGACGACTCGATCCTGGCCGCGCTGAGCGCCGGAGCGCGGGGCTACCTGACCAAGAACGCGGGGCGTCAGGACATCGCCCGCGCGATCCGCGCCGCTGCCGCGGGACAGTCCGTCCTCGACCGCGAGGTGCAGGACCGGCTCCTCGCCACCGTCCGTACGAAGCGCCCGGCGCCCGCGCAGCCACTGCCCGGGGACATGACGCCTCGCGAACGCGAGGTGCTGACCCTGATCGGCCGGGGCCTTCCGAACCGGGCGATCGCCGAGGAGCTGTTCATCAGCGAGGCCACGGTCAAGACGCACATCAACAACCTGTTCGCCAAGGCGAACATTAAGGACCGAGCCGACGCCGTCCGCCGGGCCATCGCGACGGGCCTCGCCTGAGCCATCCGCCCGGCGGCTGCGGAGTCAGCCGGGGGGGCGACCCCGGGATGTGCCCCGCCACCTGCAGGACAACACCGACGACCAGCCGGAGCCGTCCCCGCCGCGACGAGCGCGCCCGCCCCCACGGCACCGGCAAGACGTGCCGGAAAGGCTGCCGCCCGGGCTGGGCACGGGGAACGCGTCGAGCTGCTGGTGCAGCTCGGGGTGGTGGCGGGGACGGGGCTGCCGAGTCTGCGGCTGCCCCGGGTGGTCAGCTGAGACGCGAGTGGTCGGCCAAGAGCTGAGCGGGACCGGCCTCGCCCGGTGCGGCAGCAGAGCCCCGGTGCGGCGGCAGGGCCCCGGTGCGGCGGCACGGCCCCGGTGCGGCGGCACGGCCCCGGTGCGGCGGCACGGCCCCGGTACGGCAGCAGAGCCCCAACGCGGCAGCAGGGCCCGGACCGCGCGTCGCGGTCCGGGCCCTGCCCCGTGCGGTGCCGCTCTGCGGCGGCGGTGCGTCAGCTCTGTGCGGTGTCGTCGCCCGTCTGCCCGGCGCCCTCAGCTGCGGCTGCCTTCTCGCGCATCTTGCGCACCAGTTCCGCCTTCTGGTCGGCTGCGCCCTGACGGTCGAGGTTACGGTGCGGACCGTTGTTCTGCCGTTCGGCGCGGGACAGCTTCTTGCGCTGACCGCCGCCCATGCCCACGGGGTTGTTGATGTTCTTGCTCACGGTCACGGGTTCTCCCGGTAATGATGCGAAGTGATCTACGGATTCATCGGTGGGGGACGGGCGGCGACGTCGAAGGACGTCAGCAGGGGCCCGTCACGCTCTCACTCGTAAATCGGCGTCTGGAAGAACATGACAAAGACGATACCCGGTTCCGTCAGCCCCTCATGCCAGTCTTTTCGCCGCCAGCACGGCTACAGGGCGACGTACTCACAGACCTTCCCGGACCGTGAGCCACTCCCGGGCGGCTTTCCACTGGGCGGGGCTGTCCTCACCCTGGCCGGTCTCGCCGTAGACGCGGCCGTCGGCGTCGACCTTCTCCGGGTTGCGGCCCCGGTAGATCACCAGGGCCGTCCGGCGGGCCCGCTATCCGGTGGGCGGCGGGGCCCGGGGTGTCGTACCATCGAAGAGTTGCTGTGCCGAGCTGTCGGCGGCAGTGACCGGATTTTCTGTTTCTTCTGCGTCGATCTTGAGGTGACGACTTATTAACCAGGCCATGTAGCCGTCCGTGTTCCCCACGTGCTGTTGTGTCGCACGTGTCCGGGGGCGGACGTCGCGCTGGCCTGAGTTGCGTCACCCTTCCCCGCAGTTCTCTTTCCCGGGTGCAGCTCTGCCGTCTGCCCCGGGTTTCGCGTTTTCCGGCCCCGGTGCGGCTGTCGGCAGGGCTCCCCCGATCCCTTGGATCAGGAGTTTCCCGTCGTGTCTTCCTCCGCGCTCGACAACGAGCCGAAGCACACCACCCAGCCCCCGAACCACCCCACACCCGGTCTGTCGAAGATGGGCCTGGCGGCCTGGATCGCCCTCTTGGTGCTCCTGGGCGCCGAGCTGATGGACATGATCGACCAGTCGGTCGTCCTGACCGCCCTGCCCGCGATCCAGGAGTCCACCGGCGCGGGACCGGACACGGTGCAGTGGCTGACCACCGGCTATTCACTGCCCATCGCCGTCGGGCTGATCACCGGCGGACGCCTCGGCGACCTCTACGGCCGGCGCAGGATCCTGCTCATCGGCACCGTCGTGTTCACCACGGCCTCGCTGCTGTGCGGCCTCGCTGCCGGGCCGGGCGTGCTGATCGCCGCCCGCGGGCTCCAGGGCGTGGGAGTGGCCGTGATGATCCCGCAGATCCTGGCCACCCTCCATGTCACCTTCGAAGGGCAGAACCGCAGCAAGGTGTTCGGTCTGTACGGGGCCGTCATGTCGCTCGCCAACGTCCTGGGCCCGGTGATGGGCGGCCTGCTCACCGAGGCCGACCTGTTCGGGCTGACCTGGCGGCCGATCTTCCTGGTCAACGTGCCCGTCGGCCTCGCCGTGATCCTCCTGGGACGCCGGTTCATCCCCGAGTCGACGGCCAAGAAGGCCGACCGGCTCGACCTGACCGGCATGCTGCTGTCCGCGCTGGCCATCGTCCTGATCATCTTCCCGCTCACCGAGGGGCACCTTCACCACTGGCCGCTGTGGTGCTTCGCCCTGCTCGCCGCCGGCCTCCTCGCGCTCGGTGTCTTCCTGCGCCACCAGCAGCGCAAGCAGCACAACGCACCCCTCGTGCCCCTGTCTCTCTTTCGGGGCAGGCAGTTCTCCGGCGGCATGGCCGCGCAGCTGATGCACGGCCTGCTGTGCGGGCTGTTCTTCATGACCTGGACCCTCTACCTCCAGCGCGGCCTGGGCATGAGCCCCTTCCACGCGGCCCTGGCCTTCGTGCTGCTCTCCGTCGGGGAGCTGGGCGGTGCGACGGTCGTGACGAGGAGCGGCGGCCGTTTCGCCCGTCGGCTGCCGCAGGTCGGAGCTCTCATCACGCTCGCCTCGATGGCCGGCTACGGGCTCCAGATCGAGGCAGGTCAGGGGGGTCTGACCCTGCTGGCGATGGCCGCTCCGGTGGTTCTGATCGGCTTCGGTCTCGGCATGGTCGGCGGCCCGCTCGCCGACATGTCGCTGGCCCGGGTTCCGCACGAGGACGCCGGAGCCGCCTCGGGCCTGTTCAACACCGCCATCCACCTGGGCATCGCCCTCGGCACCGCGCTGACCGCCCTGGTGTTCTTCGCCACCACCGGCGGCTCATCCGACGCCGGACTCAACCGCGACGCGTTCATCAGCGTGCTGTGGTGGGTCGGCGGCCTCCTCGCCCTGATGTGGGCCCTGATGTTCTGCCTGCCGAAGCAAGCCGACAACCAGGCCGACTGAGCCACCCCAGGCCCCGGCGACGACGTCGGCCGGGGCCTGGGCCTTCAGCCTTCCTCGCCTTCGCCGTCTACGCCGTCTCGGCGTCATCGGTGCCATCGGTGCCATCGGTGCCATCGGTGCCATCGGTGCCATCGGTGCCATCGGTGCCATCGGGGTTATGGAAGGGGCACAGGCCCCGGCCCGGGCCGATGGCGATGATGTTGAACGGGTAGCGGCCCAGAGGACGCCTACGGGCGGTTCGAGCTGTATATGAGTTCCCACCGCAGCCTCGCCGCCGCCACGGCGACGGTGCCCGGGCCCCGAACCTCACCCGACGGGAAACGTCGTCCCGCTCCGTGCCCTGCAGCCGGCACCGGACGCCGTCATCCCGGCCCCGCCGCCCGGCGAGCTGGCCGAGTGGGCCGCGTGGCTGGAGGAGCGCATTGACCCGGATTGGCGGCCGGGTGAATGGGATGCCGGGACGCTCTTATGCCAACCGAGGCAGGGCGGCCGGACAGAACCTGCGGCAGGTCTTGCAGCGGGCCTGCATCCACACCTGCCGCCCGTCACCGCGCAGGCGTACGCGGCCGGGGGCTCCGCAGGATTCGCAGGTGTGCTCGGAGGCGGTCTCGGCGGCGTCGGTCGGGGCGGTGGCCTGGTCGGCGAACTCGCCGTCGAATTCCCCGTCCTCGCAGCGGTCGGCGACGGTGATCCGCAGGCCGCCGAACTTCACCGCGAAGGACTCGATGCGGTAGCCGGAATCGAGGGCGAGAAGATCACGGTGGAGCCGGTCGAGCAGGGCCGCCCAGCCGGGCCCTGCGGTGCCGGCCCAGGCGGGGATCTGCCGGTTCTGGGGGGGGTGGGAACGCTGCGGGAGTCGTCCATGTGCTCATCATGGCGGCGGGGTATGACAGCGGGCCGTGCTGCCCGCGCCGGTGCCTGGGCGTGATCGGGGAGGGGCGAGCCAGGCACCCTGGAGGGGGTGCCTGGCTCCTGTCGGTCAGGCGGCGATCTGCTGGAGGACGGTTGTGTTGGCCTTCACGTCGTGGCCCAGGGTCATCCTGTGCCGGGGCAACCTGCCGAGGAGGTCGAGCAGGGGCCCAGTGCCGGGGGTTTTGTCCGGGAGGAGGCCGAAGACGTCGGGGTAGCGGTCCTCGCTGCCGACGGTGAAGAAGTCGGACTCTTGCACGGTGCGGCCCTCGTCGAGAAGGGCAGGTTCGGCGTCGGGGGTGATCCGGGGGAACAGGATGTGGGCGGCGTCTCCTTCGGTGGCCAGGGTCAGGCCGAACCAGGTGTCGAGCTGATCGGGGAAGAACTGGGGCTTGAGTTCCTTGCCGGACTCCTGCCACAGGGGTGTGCGGCTGCCGGAGTGGAGGGCGTTGGTGACCTTCTGGTGCTGGGTGGGATGGAGCTGTTCGCCGCGCTGTACGCGTTCGCGGACCTGGTCGTACCAGCCGAGGGCGTCGAGGAGGCCGAGGCCGAGGGCGGCGGCTGAGGGCCAGGGCAGGACCCGCAGCCGGTCGCCGTCGGGGCGGATGAAGACGCGGTCGTTGGCCAGCATCTGCCAGCCGGCCCGGGCCAGCAGGAGGGCGGTGGTGGTCTTCCCGGCGCCCTTGTCGCCCAGCGTCAGCACGGCCTGCCCGTCGCGGACGACGGCGGAGGCGTGCAAGATCGACCAGCCGTCGGCCAGCAGCTGGCCGCGGACGACCTCGCGGGCGAGGCGGGCGGCGGCCAGGGCGACGGGGACGTCCTCGCCGCCGTAAATGTGCAGGTGCCCGCCGGGCTCGATCCGGTAGACGAGCTTGTCGTCGGGCTGGGATGCGGCCACGGTGCCGTCGTCCTCCCGGGCGACGAGCATGCTCGTGTTCGCGTAGACGGTCTCCTCGTGCGCGTGGTCGGCCACACGCTGGGCGATCTCGGTGACGCAGTCGGGGTTGACGTCGGCGATCACCTGCGGGCCGTCGTCGGCGGTGGTGCTGGTGGCGTTCCACCAGGGGCCGAAGTAGCGAAGTGCCCAGTCGGTGATCACCGGGCTGTTGCTGGTGACGGTCGCGGCCTGGGCGGCTGTGGCGATGCGGGTAGCGGTCCTGGTCACTGCGGTCTTCTCCTTCCATGAGGGACAAGCGGGGGCATAGAGGCGGGCCAGCGGCTCGTAGGCGTCGCGGAGTTCGGCGCTCCCGGCAACCAGTTGCCGGGCCTCGGCGGCGTCCAGTCGGGGGAGGCATACAGTCGGGGTTCCGGCCGTGAAGCGCAACGGGATTCCCATCCACCGGCCCTCGTGGTTGACGGACAGCTCTACCACCGTGTCGGCCAGGCCGAGCCCGGCGCGGAGGGCGGTGATCACGGCCCCGGCGGGGCCGCAGCGGGTGCGGCCGAGACCTGCGTTGATCCGGCCCGGGCGGGCGGACAGCTCGTCGCGGACCTGCCGGACCGGCACCGGCACGGGCAGGCCGCCCGCGCGGGTGGCCGACGCGCACAGCACCGCCTGGTCACCGTGTTCGCCGATCACGTGGCCCTCGACGGCCTCCACTGGCACGTCGAGGAGGCGGGCGAGGGTGATCCGGTAGCGGGCGGTGTCCGTGTTCGAGCCGACCCCGTACACACGGGGGCAGCCGGAGACCTCGGCGAAGAGGCGGGCCATGACGTCGACGGGGTTGGTCACCATGACCACGAGCCCCTGGTAGTGGGCCAGCGTGGTCGCCAGGGAGGCGATGGCAGGGGCGTTCGCGTGCAGCCCGGCCATCCGCACGTTGGTGCGGGCGGTGTTGGTGAAGTCGGCCCTTGGGCAGACCACCACCGCCGCGCAGGAGAGGAGCTGTCCCGCATCGATGACGTGAACTGGCTGGACGGGGGAGCCGATGACCTGGCACATGTCCTCCAGATCGGTCACCAGAGCCTGGGCCGAGAGGCCCGAGCGGGAGACGACGCGGACGGACTCGCACCAGCCGCCGGCCGCCAGCAGCATGGCCACACCCTGGCCGACGGCTCCGGCACCGATCACCCCGATCGCGCCGGTCTTCGCCGCCGTCACCGGTTCGCCGTCTTCACGACGTCGGCTAGCGCGAGCCGCCACACCGCCCGCGGGTCCGTCCCGGCGACCAGACCGGCGGTCGTGTTCTCCAGCAGGCCGCACACGGCCTCCGCCCGGGCGGAGAGCTTTCCGGCGTGCTCAGGCAAGGGCAGGTCGGGCGGGCAGGTCAGGTAGGTGCTGAAGATATTGGTGGTGTCCATCAGCCACAGCGCCACCAGGTGCCGCAGCCACTCGGCCCGCTCGTCCGGCCCGAGGTCGGCCGTGAGGGCGTCGGCGAACTCCTCGATCCCGGTCGCCATCGTGTCGGCCGACACTAGGTCCGGGGAGGAGGCGATCAGGCCGAGCACGGTCCGGGAGATCAGCTTGGCCGCATCCGTCTGAGGCCGTCCCCGGCCCAGCCCCGGGTCGAGGAAGACCGGCCGCCCGTCGGCACCGTCGGGGAAGACCACGTGGTCCGGCTTGAGGTCGCCGTAGACCACCGGCCGGTACCCGGCCGCCGGAGCGGGCCGAACCCGGCGGAGCCGGAGGACCACCGTGCCCAGCACCTCCCCGGCCTGTCCGGTTTTGCGCAGGTAGGTGGGTCCGCTAATGCCGTTGAACTTGCGGTCGAAGGTCGAGCCGATACCCCGCTCCGTGATGGCCGCCCCATCAACGGCCCGGGCGACAAAGGGCTGCTGGAGCCCCGTGAGCTCGACCACCGCGCGGGTCATCAGCTCGCCGGCCTGTTGCGGGTCCTTGGCCAGCAGGTCGGCCAGCGTCGGCCCGACCACGGGCTCGGTGAACAGCACCCCGCCCTGGAGGCCGGCCACCGGGCAGGCCCGGGCTCCGGCTTCCTTCAGAATGGCCAGACCCCTGGCCTCCCGCTCCAGCAGAGCCCCCGGCGAGCCCTGATAGGCAGCCTGGGCGGCCCGGACCTGGGCCCAGTCCCCGGCCGTGCCTCGCAGCACCGACACCAGCGACAGGCCCAGCAACGACAGCTTCGCGTACAGCGGGCGGCCGTCCACGGTCAAGCGGCGGACGTAGGCAGTCACGCTCGGCATGTGCTGGCCGAACCGCACGCTATGGCCCGGCCACAGCTCGGCGGCGGCCTGCTTGATCCTCTCGTCCGCGTAGGCGAAGACCTCAGCAGCGGCGATGACACCGGAACTGGCAGTCATCACCAGCCTCCCGTCGCCCTGGTCACTACATCCGGCACAGACAGGGCGGCCGACGCGTGCCCGGGGTGGTCGAGGCCGTGGTGGACGACGGCGGCCAGGTTGCCGGCCGCGGCAATGGTGCCCAGAGCCCAGATCCAGCCGAGCATGGGCCCCAGCCAGTCACTGCGGGCCGTCCTGCCGCCGGTCGTACGGCATGTGTACGTCACCGTCGTCTCCTTCTCGTCCCAGGAATTGGAGGCAGCGGGTCGCCGGCATGGCGAGGAGACAGTGGTGAACGCCGAGGGCCCGCTGCCGTTTCATCCGCCCACGCAGGTCGGGCGGTGAGCTTCAGTGAATGGCCGTACGGAGAGGGTGAGGAGGGGCCAGGATGTAGGGCAGCTGTAGGCCCGTGTAGGCCAGGAGGCGACGGCATCGTGCCGACCAAACAGGAGCTTGCTGAACTCATCCGACACGCGTGCGAGAAACGCGGCTGGGGCCCCACCAAGCTCGCCCGGGAAGTCAGCGTCGCTGCCGGGAAGCCCCCGGGCACGATCGAGCGCCAGTACGCCCGCCGGTGGCTGAAGGGCGAGCGGGCACCGACGCACTGGCTCCCGTACGTCGTGCAAGTCCTCGACTTGGACTTCGAACCCTCCGGCGAGATCGAAAACGCCGGTTCCAATGCAGGGACCACCGATACCGTGGCTTCAGTCATCCAGCTGGGGAGGCGAGACGTGCACCGCCGGAACTTCCTGGCCGCCACGAGCGGTTACGCCCTGAGCGCCCTCGCGCTGCCCGATCTCGACAGCATCACCCGCCGCACCAAGACCGCCTCAGCAGGGGCTGTCCGCGTCGGCGCCGGGGAGGTCGCCGCCGTCAGGCAGATGGTCAAGGCCCTCGGCGACGCCGCAGCCGAACTTGGTGGCGGACACGCCCGTCACCTGGCCGTGCGCTACCTCACCGACGATGTCGCCCCCTGGCTCAACGGCAAGTACACCGAGGTCGTTGGCCGCGACTTGTTCGCCGCCACCTCCCAGCTCGTCCATCTCGCCGGCTGGATGGCCCAGGACGAAGGGAATGATCCCGAGCACCAGGGCCGGGCCCAGCAATACTACGCGCACGCATACCGCCTCGCCGCCGAAGCCCGCGACCCCGAACTGTCCGCCACCGCTCTGCGTGGCCTAGCCGTCCAGGCCATCGACCTCGGCTTCCGGGCCGAGGCCGTCCAGCTTGGTGAAGCGTGCGTTCGCTACGGCAAGGACCTCAATAACGCGCGGGCGGTGGCTTACTACGAGGCCACCCTGGCCAACGCAGCAGCCCAGGACGACGACCGCAGGACGGCCACCCGCCACCTTGCCTTGTCCGAGCACGCCATCGGCCGTTCTCCCACCACGGCCGGCGAGTCCTGGGCCGCCCACTACTCCCCCGGCCGGTGGGCCCACGAATCCGGAATGATCCTCACCCGCCTCGGCGACCTCGACGCCGCCGAGGAACACCTCCGTCTCGCTCTCGAAATCCACGGTCTCGACCGCCGCCGCACCCGCGCTATCGTCCTCGCCGACCTCGGCAGCGTGCGGCTTCGTAAAGGCGATCTCGACGGAGCTCTTACCACCTGGAGCGAATTCGTCGACTGCGCAGACGGCATTCACTCCGTCAAAGTCCGCAGAGCAACGCAGGACATGCGGGCCCGACTCAACCGATTCTCTGGCCTCCCCGAGGCAGAACACCTGCGGCAGAAATCAGGCCGAATCCTCAACTGAATCCTTCATGGAATTAGTTAACGCAATCGCGGTACTTCAACAGCAGCGTGATTACGCGCGCGCTCAATCCGAACTGGAAGGTGTCACGCGTCAACGAATAGGCGAAGTCCATGACGCCTTTCAGAAGATCGAACTTGAGGGACCAGAAGAGATCATTGAGAAGGCGGCACGTCTCCGAATGGCCGCCAGAAACACCTTGGCCCAACTTGACCTGGAGGTACCAGCTCGACACGGACGGCAGCGCCTGGAAGAGATCGCCCGTCAAGAGCGGGGCCTCACACCTGAGCACCTGGCGCTAGAAGCCCTTCGAGGATTGGAGAAGGCTGCATCGAGAGGAGAACCTTCAGTTGAGGAAGCTTGCGCGGCACTGCAGGCAGTTCGGGATACCGACCTCCTTGCCGCCGATGAGGCTAGGGCTACCGTGCTGTACAGCAGTCGACCACGACCTGGCCTCGACCTCGAACGCTTTCTAACATATGGAAACTGGCCGGAGATTGTGGAAGCGCGAGCCGAATTCGTCATAGCAGCGCGGGCGCAACCTTGACGGCCTTCCGTGGAAGCGGAGTTACGAAATGAATTAAAAACTTCCGGGTTGGGAGCCAGCGGCACATCGCCGAGGCGATCATTCTCTATCTGTTCGTCTCGATTCTTTAAGAAATCATCCCTCCAAGTGGCTTGTGAGGGTTGAAATCCACTGTCTGCGGCCGGGTGTTACACTCCGGCGGCCGCATCTCCAGATACTTGATCGCGGTGCGCGGCCGTTCCATGTCATCCTGAAGTGCCCGACGTCGAGGCTACAAGTGCGCCAATGCAGCCCCCGGACTCGTCTGGTCGCGTGGCCGTACACGTGGAACGCGGTCAAGTCGCCCCCGTCCAGCAGATGGTCAGCTCAGGACAACTTGACTAAGGTGGCTACCCGTTACCTGCCCTCTCCGAGAAGGCCATCAGCCGCTCCGTCTCCACGGCCGGCGGATCCTGGGCCGCCTACGACTCGCCTGGCCCACGGGTCCGCGGGTCTGATTGATCCTTACCCGCCTCGGCGGCGTCCGCCTCCGACAAGGCGGCTTCGACGGCGACCTGGGGCGACTTCTTGGGCTGTGCTGACGGGATTCGATCCTTCAAGGTACAGATTGCCACCAGGGATAGGCGCGTCCGATTAAGTCGTTTTAAAGCGCGTCCGAAGCAGTAAATTAGCAGTGGAGGGCTACTCGACTCCTTGAGTAGCCCTCCACGTCAACCTTCCCTATTTTCCCTTACCCTCATCCCCTGTAGGGCCAGTCGAGTCAGGCGCCTCTAGCGCATAAGAATATACGGCGCCTCTTTCCAGTACACGCTCATCCCCGCTACCGGAGATCACTCCGACTACTGTGATGGGGAAACCCTTTCTCAGGGCAGTCAAGGCATCTCGGTATTGCTTTTCATCTACCGCGATCCGAATTTCGGAACGCTCCTCGTAAAGCGCAGTCCGGATTGCTACGAAGTGCGGCATCTCGCGCGGTCCGGAAGTGCGGCCACTCCTGATACCAACAGATGCAACGTACCCCGAAACCTCTGACGCCACGGAGACTTCTGACACTGGAACACTCCGCTCAACCGCTAGCCGACGGAGTCCTTCCATCGAAATCTCCATGTCTGCCTGCACTTGACTTAGCATCTCAAAGTCAAAGGTCATCGCTGTCTGGGGAGGTTCGATTCCTAGGGGCGTCTGCGAATCCCATCGGAATGACAGGTCAAAGGAGGTGAACTCAAGAGAGTCGGCAAGCCCTGCAATCTTGTCACGCAGTGCCGACTCAAGTTGCCACCGGCTACCGGGCGGGCCTTCCCTGTGAGGAGTACCTGGGCCCCCGCCTTCGAGGGCAAGGTGGACATCGTGAAGGGCAGCAGCCAGGTTCTCCATGACTCGACGCCCAAATGCCCCCTGTGCACCGGTGCATCTCGCCGCAGAGAGGATCGGGAAGATGAAACTCCCCTGCTCTGTATGCCCCAACCGTACGCCGCGTTGTAGATACGAATTCACAACCTCGCCCCTAGGGCCGTGAAAAGATCGCTGGGGGTTAGAGGTGTAGAGGGCGGCAAACTTGATCATATCGAGACCTGCTTGCAGTATTTTTGTTGCTCGCATCAGACCTACGGAGCCCCCCGCCCCCGCTTCGTTGATGCGAATCAAAAGCACATCCCAACCATGTTGGGTAATCCTTGCCATCAGCCCTTGGGCGTCGCAATCATAGAACTCCGCCAAATCGGCCAGGAACTCGGCGAAGCGACGCTCAAACTTGCGGATATTGCGACTCAAGGGAAGCAGGTAAGGAGATGCATCCTCTTCCGGATTGCTAGAGGAGACGGGATCGCTCCAGTATTCTAGAAGTCCATCCTGGCGCTCCAGAAGAACCCAGTCTTGGGATTCCAGATAGCTTGAGACCTGAGACGGGCTGAGCGACGGGACAAGCTCATAGAAGTCGCTGACATCGAAATTGTTCACTGCCCACCTCCGTCGCTTAGGATCTTCATCAAGCTTCTGATGTATTCAGTGGTAAATTCGTTTTCGCGCGGGAGGCGCACTGTGCCGTAACGCTGCCCCGCTGCCAGGGCGGGCCACCCGTCGGGGTCGGACCAGAGCATGATGCCATCAAGCCGCAGGCTCTTCGGCTCTGTTTTGAATTGCGGAATATCCGTGCCGGGAGGCAGGATCAAGACCACAAGCCTCATCGGCACCACACCTACCGCACGCAACTCTTCATACTGGTCCGCAGGTAGGCGGATCGAGAAGTCCCCATTGACGTACTGACGCACCGTATGCCGACTACTGCTGGCTTTGAGCTGGACATCGAACCGGCATCGTCTGACCCGGCGGGGGCCTGAAGCGATCACGGTGACGTCAAGGCAGTCATAGTCGAGCTCCGGGCTGCTCAGGTAGCAGCCTGCGCTGTTGGCCAGCAGAGCGAGGGCATGGTAACTCGCTCGCTCCTTGTGAGCGTCCGCAGGGATGCCCCCTCGGCGGAAGACCTCTTCACTCACCCTCAGGTACCCGCCCCCACAGCGCCTCTGCGTGCCACCCCCCGGTAACGCGGTCTTCGCGCGGAGGCAGTCTAGCTCTGTCCCAGCCCGGGGAACACTCGAACATCCCTGTCCCGACTGTGACCTTCATGACTCTCTCTGGGGCAAGGCCTCCTTCTGCAGCGGACAACTTGCCTTACGTGTCAGAACGTCACTCAAGCCTCTGAACTGCATAAATACTTGACAGCCCTAGATAACCAGGGCCCCGGTCACGAGGATCCCGGCATGAGGTCGAAGGGTGCTGGAGGGTGGTTCTCCCAGATCCGGTGGGAGTTCTGTTCGGGGTAGGGCACGGTCGTGGATTCGGTGTCCAGGACGCGGGTGAGCTGCCGGCCGGGGTGGTAGGCGGCCCATCCCGCGTCGCCGGTGGTCGCGAAGCGGACCCATGCCTTCTGGAGTTCCTGGGACACCGCGATGGCTTCAGGGGTGGGCCGGTGGCCGATGAGACCTCTGCCGACGGGGCTGTCCAGTGTGCCGAACACCAGGGGGACGTCGAGGCTGTGGCAGGCACCCAGAGCCCCGCCGGAGGCCGGGGAGGTCCAACTGAGCTCGAAGAGGAACGAAGTGCCGCCTGCCGCGGCGTTCGCCTGGGCCAGGTGCAGTGAGGGCATCCGGAAGAGGGCATCGGAGTACACCGCTTCCACCATGTCCTCCGGGGTGGCCCGCGGGTGGGCGGCGCGGTAGGCGTCCGCGCCGCCCGGTGCCGGGGCGAACAGGTCCAGGGCTGTACGGGCGTCCTCGTCGGTGAAGGTGCCCAGCCGTCCGCTCATGACGCTGAACAGCCGGAATTCGTCGCGTGTATGACCGACGAGGAGTTCGATGCCGCTCGCACGGCCGCTGATCAGTGCGTGCCAGGGCGGCTCGGTGAGGACCTCGCCGTCAACGACGGGGCATATGGCGACCCCGGTCCGGGCGAGCCGCCCCCAGTTCTCGCCGTAGCCGTCCAGGTCGGCGCTGAGGGAGGTGAGCTCCTCGGCCAGGCGCCGGGGTGTGACGGTGGCGAGGGCCGTTGCGGTGGGCGCCGTGCCGAGCCGGGCCGCGAGCTCTGCGGTGACCTGGCGGGCCAGTGCACGCGTGCAGTAGGTGCCCGGCACCGAGTGGGTGATGGCCCGCCGGAAGAGGCCGCGTGCCGGCTTCATCGTCAGCAAGGCGGCGATCGACCCCGCCCCGGCGGACTGTCCCGCCACGGTGACGTGGTCGGGGTCTCCTCCGAAGGAGGCGATGTTCCGCCGTACCCAGTGCAGTGCCGCGATCTGGTCGAGGAATCCGCGGTTGGGCGGGGCGCCTTCGAGGAGGGCGAAGCCCTCGGCTCCCAGCCGGTAGTTGATGCTTACCACGACCAGCCCCGCCCTGGTCAGCGCGGCCGGGTCGTACGTCGGATCGCTCGACGCCCCCGCGATGTAGGCGCCGCCGTGGATCCACACCAGCACCGGCAGCCCCGCCGCGCCCGGGTCCGGGGTGCTCACGTTGAGCGTCAGCCAGTCCGTGCCCTCAGCCGGACTCGCGCCGGTCGGGCCGGATTGCGGCGCACCAGGGCCGAACTCCGCCGCCTGCCTCGTCCCTTCCCAGGGGTGGGACGAGGCTGGGGCGGCGAACCGGAGCGCTCCTACCGGCGGCTGGGCGTAGGGGATGCCGCGGAATACCGCCTGCCCCTGCCGCCGACGGCCCTCCACCACCCCTTCCGCAGTACGCACCCGAGGCTGTTCGCGCATGTCGCTTCCTCTCTCCGGAAGCTTCCAGCGTTACCAGCCAACTGTATTATGTCAATCGTAAGAAAAAGAGATGGAGGAACCGTGCCGAAACAGGTGGACCACCGCGAACGCCGCGAGACGATCGCCCGGGCACTGTGGCGGGTCGTGGAGCGGCGCGGTGTCGCGCATCTGACGCTGCGCGAGGTCGCGCAGGAGGCCGGCATCTCCCACGGGGCACTACAGCACTACTTCACCTCCCGAGGGGCGATGCTCGCCTTCGCCATGGACTTCGCCGCCGAGCAGACCTCGCTGCGCGTCGGCCGGGGCATGCGTGAGCTCGGCGACCGGCCGCACCCCCGCGACGTGCTCCGGCTGATGCTCATCGAGACACTCCCCCTGCATGCCGATGCGCGGGCGGCCAGCCGGATGAGCGCCGCCTACGTCCTGGAGGCACTGCACGACAAGGACGTCCACGCGCGGGCTCGCGACGGGATGCTGCAAGGCCGGGCCCTCGTCGAGCAGCTGGTCCGCCAGGCGATCGCCGACGGACACATTCCCGCCGACCGGGACCCGGCGAACGAGACCAATCTGCTCCTGGCCCTCACGGGCTTCACTCCCCTCATCGAACTGGGCGTGATCGAGCCCCAGGACGCGCTCACCGCCATCGACGAGCACCTGAACAGGCTGTTCACCGGGGACGACAGGGACGCGTCGAGATGACGCCGACCAGCCGGCGGGGGATCCGTCTGCCCAGGTGGTGAGCTGTCCGGCGTAGGCGCGGTCGGTGATGACCTGGACGAGCTGGGGATGCGTGAGCGGGCTGGGGATGCGTGAGCCGCAGGTGCCGGAGGAGTTCGCAGGGCGGCGTTGTGGTCGCTCATGCCCGCGAGTGTCACCGGGTTCGTCATTGGTAGGCCCTGGGTGTCCACGGTGATGTGTCGTGAGCAGTTGGACCCGCAATGCCGTTCAGGGCTGGTCAGTGCGGGGGTGAACGGACCCTGGGATGAGGGTGCTTGCAACGCTTCATATACAGTGATCCGCTGTTATTCCGTATCCCATGGGTCTGTGTGATCCGAAATCTGGAGTGGTAGTCATGAGCCGACGTATACCCGCGCTCGCCGCCTCCGCGGCCCTTGCCGGAGGTCTCCTGTTCACGGCCGTTCCTGCGCACGCCGCGACCACCGGCGGCGCCGAAGCGGTAACGGCCCGAGCCGCGGTTACCTGCAACATGACGAAGCTGCGCAAGGAGATCCAGGATCTCACCGACTTGGCCAACAAGAACAAGCGACTCGGTAACCACGACATCGCCAAGAAGAAGTTCGCCGAGGCCGCAGCGAAGAAGAAGAAGCTCGAGTCGTGCATCAAGGCTGACAAGGACAGCAAGGGCCCCTTCTAACTGGTCATTTCAGAATGCGGTTCTGAGTCGTCGTAAGCAGATGACGCCGCAGGCAAGTTGGAGCAGGGCCAGGTGGAGGTCGGCGCGTATCT